>NZ_JBFAPG010000038.1:0-24011 GCF_040675595.1 Micromonospora sp. NPDC049580 | reverse complement strand
GCCGTGCCCGGTCGGCACGGCCCCGCCCGCGGGGGTGCTCAGCGCGCGGCGAACTGCCGGTCGAGGGCGATGTTGAGCTCCAGCACGTTGACTCCGGGCTCACCCATGAACCCGAGCCCACGCCCGTCGGTGTGCTCCTCGACCAGCTTGCGGACCGCCGCCGGGTCCGCGCCGCGCTCCCGCGCGACCCGGTTCACCTGCAGCTCGGCGTACGCGGGACTCATCTGCGGGTCGAGGCCGCTGCCGCTGGCGGTGACCGCGTCGGCGGGCACCGCCGGGTCGGCCGGCGCGTCGCCCCGGATCGGGGTGATGACCCCGCCGATCGCGATGTAGTCCTCGCCGGGCTGGGCCAGCTCCACTGTCACCCCCTGGTACGAGGTGACGAACGGTGTGGCCGGGGCGACCTGGTTGACGCTTACCACCCGGGTGACCGGGCCGGTCAGACCGTCGGCACGGAACACCGCGAGCACCGCGCCCACCCCGTCGTCGGTGCAGTAGGGGCGGCGGCCGTCGACGCCGTTCAGCTCGCCGACGGCCTTGCTGCGCCCGCAGACCTGGGTGAGCAGGCTCTCGCTGGACTCCTCCGGGTCGGTGGCCACGGTGTCGACCACGCTCTCCGGGCCGAGGTTGCTGGCCGAGGTGGACGTCGGGTCGTAGCCGTCACCGGCGGCCGACGGGCGAGACTGGAAGTAGCGCGGGACGGGGTTGCCGTCCGCGTCGGTGAAGGACTGGCCGATCAGCGAGCTGCCGACGGTGTTGCCGCCCACGGTGATCAGCGAGCCGTCGGCCTTGTGGTTGAGGCCGGGCAGCTGACCGAGCGCGACCAGGGCCAGCGGGTAGACCAGCCCGAGCAGCACCGTGAAGACGAGCAGGGCACGCAGGGCGGCGAGGTGTTGGGCGAGCCAGGTGGGTAGGCGCATCACGAAATCCCCGGGATGAACTGGATGAGCAGGTCGATGAGCTTGATCCCGATGAACGGCACGATGATGCCGCCCAGCCCGTACACCAGCAGGTTGCGGCTGAGCAGCTTCGACGCGGCGGCCGGCCGGTACCGCACGCCGCGCAGGGCGAGCGGGATCAGCGCGATGATCACCAGGGCGTTGAAGATGACCGCGGACAGGATCGCCGACTCCGGGCTGGCCAGCCGCATGATGTTCAGGGCGTCCAGGCTCGGGTAGAGGCCGGCGAACATGGCCGGGATGATCGCGAAGTACTTCGCGATGTCGTTGGAGATGCTGAACGTGGTCAGCGCCCCACGCGTGATCAGCAACTGCTTGCCGATCTCCACGATCTCGATCAGCTTGGTCGGGTCGGAGTCGAGGTCGACCATGTTGCCGGCCTCCTTGGCGGCCGACGTACCGGTGTTCATGGCCACCCCGACGTCGGCCTGCGCGAGCGCCGGCGCGTCGTTGGTGCCGTCACCGGTCATCGCGACCAGCCGGCCACCCTCCTGCTCCCGCTTGATCAGCGCGAGCTTGTCCTCCGGCGTCGCCTCGGCCAGGAAGTCGTCCACCCCGGCCTCGTCGGCGATGGCCTTCGCGGTACGCGGGTTGTCGCCGGTGATCATCACGGTACGGATGCCCATCCGGCGCATCTCGTCGAACCGCTCCCGCATGCCGGACTTGACGACGTCCTTGAGGTGGATGACGCCCAGGGCGCGGGCCGGCTCACCGTCGACGTGCTCGGCGACGACCAGCGGCGTACCGCCGGTGCTGCTGATCCCGTCCACGATCTCGCCGACCTGCTCGGTCGGGTGGCCGCCGTTCTCCCGTACCCACTTCATGACCGCGGCGGCGGCGCCCTTGCGGACCCGGCGGCCCGTGCCCGACGCGCCGCCGTCGACGCTGGCGTCCGGGGTCAGGTCGACGCCGCTCATCCGGGTCTGCGCGGTGAACGGCACGAACGTGGCGTGCGGCATCACGCCCGGCTCGCGCTCGCGCAGCCCGCACTCGTTCTTCGCCAGGACGACGACCGAGCGCCCCTCCGGGGTCTCGTCGGCCAGGCTGGACAGTTGCGCGGCGTCGGCCAGGCACGCCGCGTCGACCCCCTCGACCGGGACGAACTCGGCGGCCTGCCGGTTGCCCAGCGTGATGGTGCCGGTCTTGTCCAGCAGCAGGGTGTTGACGTCGCCGGCCGCCTCGACGGCCCGGCCGCTCATGGCCAGCACGTTGCGCTGCACCAGCCGGTCCATGCCGGCGATGCCGATGGCCGACAGCAGCGCGCCGATGGTGGTGGGGATCAGGCAGACCAGCAGCGAGACCAGCACGACACCTGTGACACCGGAACCGGTGATCGCCCCGCTGTCCGGCGCGGCCGCCTGGTACGCCTTGGAGAAGATCGCCAGCGGCTGAAGGGTGACCACGGCCAGCAGGAAGATGATCGTGAGCGCGGCGAGCAGGATGTTCAGCGCGATCTCGTTCGGCGTCTTCTGCCGGTTGGCGCCCTCGACCAGGGCGATCATCCGGTCGATGAAGCTCTCCCCCGGCTTCTGGGTGATCTTCACGATGATCCGGTCGGAGAGCACCTTCGTGCCGCCGGTGACCGCGCTGCGGTCCCCGCCGGACTCCCGGATGACCGGGGCCGACTCGCCGGTGATGGCCGACTCGTCGACGCTCGCGATGCCCTCCACGATGTCGCCGTCGCCGGGAATGATGCCGCCCGCCTCGACCAGCACGATGTCGCCCTGGCGCAGCTGCGGCGCGGGCACCGCCTCGTCGCGGTAGGTGTTGGCCCGCGCGCCCGGCTTCCAGTCGACCAGCCGGGTGGCGATGGTGTCCTGCTTGGCCTGTCGCAACGCGGCGGCCTGGGCCTTGCCCCGGCCCTCGGCGACCGCCTCGGCCAGGTTGGCGAAGATCACGGTCAGCCAGAGCCAGATGGTGATCGCCCAGGCGAACACCGACGGGTCGGTCACCGCCAGGACGGTGGTGAAGGCCGCGCCGATCTCCACGATCAGCATCACCGGGTTGCGCCACAGGGTGGTCGGGTTGAGCTTGCGTACGGCGTCCGGCAGGGACCGGATGAGTTGCTGGGGGTCGAGCAGGCCCCCGCCGACCCGGTTGCCCTGCGTTGCCGGGGTGCCTGGCAGTTGCTCTGTCGGGGCGGACGTGACGGACATGTCCTCGTTCCTCATGATGGTCAGAGCCCTTCTGCCAGCGGGCCGAGCGCGAGCGCGGGCAGGAAGGTCAGCGCGACGAGAACCACCGTGACGCCGACGACCATGCCGATGAACAGCGGTCGATGGGTCGGCAGGGTGCCCTCGGACGCGGGGGTGGGTGCCTGGCGGGCCAGCGAGCCGGCCAGCGCGAGCACGAAGATGAGCGGCAGGAACCGGCCCAGCAGCATGCACAGCCCCAACGCGGTGTCCCACCAGGTGGTGTTCACCGTGATGCCGGCGAAGGCGGAACCGTTGTTGTTGCTGGCCGAGGTGAACGCGTACAGCACCTCGGAGAGGCCGTGCGGGCCGACGTTGAGCGCCGTCGAGTTGTTGCCGGTGGCGAACGCCGCCGCCGTGCCGACCAGCACCAGGATCGGCGTGATCAGGAAGTACAGCGAGGCGAACTTGATCTCCCGCGACCCGATCTTCTTGCCCAGGTACTCGGGGGTGCGGCCGACCATCAGGCCGGCGATGAACACCGTGATCACCGCGAGGATCAGCAGGCCGTAGAGGCCGGAACCGGTGCCGCCGGGCGCGACCTCGCCGAGCATCATGTTGACCATCGTCATCATGCCGCCGAGCGAGGTGAACGAGTCGTGGAACGAGTTGACCGCTCCGGTCGAGGTGAGCGTGGTGGCGGCGGCGAAGGTGGCCGAGTTCGACACGTCGAACCGCACCTCCTTGCCCTCCATCGCCGCACCGACCGCCTGCGGGACCGTGCCGTGGCCGGCCAGCTCGAAGATGTTGGTGATGGCGACGCTGAGGAACGCGAGGATGCCCATCACCGCGGCGATGGCGTAACCCTGCCGGTTCTGCCCGACCATCCGGCCGAACACCCGGGGCAGGCTGAACGGGATCAGCAGGATCAGGAAGATCTGCAACCAGTTCGTCCAGGTCGTGGGGTTCTCGAACGGGTGGGCGCTGTTGACGTTGTAGAAGCCGCCACCGTTGGTGCCCAGCTCCTTGATCACTTCCTGGCTCGCGACCGGGCCGCCGGTGATGGTCTGGGTGCCGCCGGTCAGCGTGCTCACGTCGGTGCCGCCGGAGAGGTTCTGCACCACCCCGCCGATCATCAATACGATGGCCCCGAGGACCGCGATCGGCACCAGGATGCGCAGCACGATCCGCGTCAGGTCGACCCAGAAGTTGCCGAGTTGCCCGGTGCGGCTGCGGGCGAAGCCGCGTACCAGCGCGACCGCCACCGCGATGCCGACCGCCGCCGAGGCGAAGTTCTGCACGGCGAGACCGGCCATCTGCACCAGGTGGCCCATCGTCGACTCACCCGAGTACGACTGCCAGTTGGTGTTGGTCACGAACGACACGGCCGTGTTCCACGCGCCGTGCGGCACCACCGGGTCGAAGCCCAGCGACAGCCACAGGTGGTTCTGCACCCGCTGGAACAGGTACAGGAACAGGATCGAGACCGCGGAGAACGCGAGCACGCTGCGGGCGTACACGCCCCAGGTCTGCTCGGCGGCCGGGTTGACCCCGACCAGGCGGTAGATCCCCCGCTCGATTCGCGACTGCTTCGTCCCGGAGACCGCCCGGAACATGTAGTCACCGAACGGCTTGTAGACGGCGACCAGGGCCGCCACCAGCGTCAGCACGAAGATGACGCCCGCTGTTGTCATGGTCATCAGAAGCGCTCCGGAAACAGCAGGGCGAACACCAGGAACGCGCCCAGGACGATCGCGAGCACCAGACCGACGGCGTTGACCGCGTTCACAGCTTCTCCACCGCCCGGACCACCAGGGCGAGCACTGCGAACAGCGCCACCGTGAGGACCACGAACACCACGTCAGACACGCTGACTCCTCTAACCGGAAAGGTTCGTCGCGACCGCCTTCCGGTCGCGCCGGGCAATCAAAGCCCCACCACCCGCCGGACGGCAGGGGTCATAACGCGACCATGACGGCGGCGAACCTTTTCTTGACGCGGTTTTCACACCTGCCCATGAACAGGTGAAATGCGGCACAGAGGCGCGTCAGCCGGGGAGACGAGGGGTGGCTGTCCACCCTTTGCTCTGCTTCAACGGAGGCGACAGCGAGGCACCGACACTGTTGCGCCGGTTGAAGCAGAGCAAAGGGCCCGAAGGGGATGGGCGGCCGGTCAGGCCGGGCGGCGGGCCACCAGCACGTCGCGCATGATCGACTGGTCCACCCGGTGCCGCAGCGCGCGGTAGGGCTCCGCGTCGACAACTGTCAGGCCGGCGTCGGCCAGTGCCGCCGCCGCGTCGTCGCGGCTGGCGACGTGGGTGTTCCACGAGATGCCCAGCGCCCCGCCGGGGCGCAGCAGCCGGGCCCAGACCGGCGCGGCGTCCGCGAGCAGCGCCAGCGGGTCACGCGTCAGACCCTGATCGGCGGTACGGCTGCCGTGCTGCACGCCGTACGGCGCGTCGGCGACCACCAGGTCGACGGTCTCCGGCCGGAAGAACTCCCCCGCGCGGGTGGTGTCGGCGTTGACGACGTCGAGCAACTGCGTACGGCCCGCCTTGTGCTCCTCGCGGGTCGGCGCCAACTCGATGCGCACCCGCCGGCCGACCACCTTGCGCTCCCGCCGCACCGGCCCCGACTCCAGCACCCGGTGCTTGACCCGCTTCTGCTTCAGCCAGGTCGTGACGAACGCGCGGTACGCCTCGACGTCCTTCTGGTCGCGCTCGATCCCGGCGGCGTCGAAGCCGTACATCAGCGCCTGATTGAGGGTGGTGCCGCGACCGCAGAGGGGGTCGAGCACCCGGAACCGGCGGCTGGTCAGCTCGCCGGCCCAGTCCGACGCGAGCAGGGTGACGTTGAGCAGCAGCTTGGTGAACTGCTCGTTGGTCTTGCCGGGGTACTTCTGGATGGTGAGCAGATCGTCGTCGTAGCGGTCCAGCCGGCTCCACTCGACCGGGCGCAGCAGGTCGCCGACGATCTCGAACAGCGCGTACCCGGCGGAGAGGTTGCCCAGGACGGCCAGGTCCCGTTCGGTCAGCCCGTCACCGCTGAACGTGACGTAGGTCGCCCCGCCGACGACCTCCGTGTCCAGCTCGCCGATCCGACCGTCGAGCGCCGACCGGCCGAAGATCTCCAGCTCGGCCCTGGTGAGGTCGATGGCGGAGCGGGCGTACACCCGGTTGGTGGCGGGCAGGATCAGCAGGCCGTAGCGCGTCATGATCCGGCGAGTATTCCACAACGCGTGACGGTCGCCGGGAACCGGAGCGGCCTGCGGACCGACTACCCACACATGGGGTGTGAGCAGTGGCGGGAGGTCCTGTCCGCGCAGTTGGACGGGGAGGAGACCGCCGCCGAAGGGGCGGCGGCGCAGGGGCACCTGGACGAGTGCGCCCAGTGCCGGGCCTGGTTCGCGGCGGCGGTCGCGGTGACGCGCCGCGTTCGTACCCGATTGGTCATTGAGGTGCCCGACCGGACCGACGCGATCCTGGCCGCCGTCGGTGGCAGCGCCGCTGGCGACGCGGTTGCCGACGCCGGTGACACGCCGCCGGCTGGCCGGTCGCGCTGGCGACCCCGCCTGCCCGGCCGCGCCGGGTTGGTCGTCGGGCTGCGCGCGGCGCTCGGGCTGCTCGGCGCGGTCCAGCTCGTGCTCGGACTGGCCCAGGTGGGCCGGGGAGCGAGCGCGGACCACGTGCACGCCGCCGGCCAGCACCTGTGGCACGAGTCGGCCGCCTGGAACGTGGCGGTCGGGGCCGGCTTCCTCTTCGTGGCGGTACGCCGCAGCCCTCCGGCGGGTCTCCTGCCGATGCTCAGCGCGTTCGTCGGCACGCTCCTGCTGCTCTCGGTCAACGACCTCGCCACCGGCTCGGTGGGTGGGGAGCGCCTGGTCAGCCACGGGTTCCTGGTGGTCGGCTACCTGATCACCGCCCTGCTGTCCCGGCCCGGGCTGCGCCCCGGCGGACCCGCGCCGCAGCGGCAGCCGACGCCGTCGCGCTGGAGGTTCGGCGCGGACGAGACCGAACGGCCACTGCGGGTGGTGCACTCCGGGGCGTACCCCGCGCAGGCCGCCGACCGCTACGCCGCCCCGGCCGCGCAGACCGGCCGCCGCGCCGCCTGAGCATCGATCACGTCACGCGGCCGTAGTCGGCCGGATCCAGCCGGGCGGTACGGCGGCGGTACTCGGCGGCCATCCCCGGCCAGTTGGTGACGATCCGGCCGGTGGCCGTGCGGTACCAGCTCCGGCAGGCGGTCCACACGCTCGCGGCGAGCCGGCGTTGCAGCTCCGCGTCGTAGTCGGCGGCCACCTCGGGGCGTACCTCCAGAGGTTCGCCACCGGCGGCGAGCAGGCGCACCGCCTGCGCGATGTGCCGGGCCTGCGCCTCGTGGAAGTAGATCACCGACGTGTTGCCGGTGTTGGTGTTCGGGCCGTACATGAGGAAGAGGTTGGGAAAGCCGGGCACGGCCATCCCGAGGTACGCGTACGCGCCGTCGCGCCACTCCTCGCCGAGCTGACGGCCGGCGCGTCCGGTGACCCGGATCGGCACCAGGAAGTCGGTGGCCGCGAAGCCGGTGCCGTAGACCAGCACGTCGCAGGGGTGGACCCGGCCGTCGGCGGTGCGGATGCCGTCCTCGGTCACCTCGACGATCGCCTCGGTGACCAGCTCGACGTCATCCCGACCGAGGGCGGGCAGCCAGTCGTTGGTGAACAACACCCGCTTGCAGCCCATCGGCTCGACCGGCGTGACGCGGGCGCGCAGCTCCGGGTCGCGTACCTGCCACCACCGCTGCGCCCGCGACACACCCCGCAGCACCGCCGCGGCGACCCGGTTGCCGGTCACCGCCAGCCCGGTGAACACGGTGACCGACCAGAACGCCGCCCGGGGCACCCGCATCAGCGCCGGCACCCGCCGGTAGAGCGCCCGGCCCAGCCGCCCGTGCCGGCGGTCCGGCTTGGGCAGCGTCCAGGGCGGAGTGCGCTGGAAGACGGTGACCCGGGCCGCCCGGTCCGCGATGGCCGGCACCAACTGCACCGCGCTGGCGCCGGTGCCGATCACCGCCACCCGGGCGCCGTCCAGTCGTACCGTCGGGTCCCACCGGGCCGTGTGCATCGCCGGCCCGGCGAACCGCTGCGCGCCCGGGAGCGTCGGCACCACCGGCCGCGAGAGCTGCCCGACCGCCGGGACCAGTACGTCCGCCGTCAGTTCGGCGCCATCGGCGGTACGCAGCCGCCAGCACGCGCCGGCCTCGTCCCACGACGCGTCGGTGACCTCGGTACGCAACCGCACGCTGTCGGTAAGCCCCAGCTCGGTCACGCAGCGGTGCAGGTAATCCAGGATCTCCGAGTGCGGCGGGAAGCGCCGCGACCAGTCCGGGTTCAGCGCGAAGGAGTACGAGTAGAGCGGCGCCGGGATGTCGCAGGCGCAGCCCGGGTAGGTGTTGTCGCGCCAGACGCCGCCGATCCGGTCGGCCCGCTCCAGCAGCACCACATCCGCGTCGCCGGTGCGGCGCAGCGCGGCGGCCACCGCCACCCCGCCGAACCCGGAGCCGATGATCGCCACCCGCACCCGACCGGGACGTCGGGCGGTCGCTGCGCTGTCGGTCATGGCGGGCTCCCTCGGCGGTGCGGCCGACCGTAACAGCTTGTTGGCGGCTCGCCAACGATGCGAGCGCACCCCGCCGATCCTGTAGCCGCCCGGCGGGGCCACGTGGGTAGGGTGCTCGCCATGGTCGCGAGGGTTTCATGCCGTTGACGAATCCGTGGCTGGCTGGACCCACGCCGGCGAAGCGGCTCGACCGTGAACGACTTGAAGAGCGCATTCACAACCTACTGTCGTCGCAGAACATGTGCGTGCTCGCCACCACGGGTCCGGACGGGCCGCTGGCCACGCCGGTGCGGTACTACCCGCTCGGCTTCGCGGTCGGCGTTCCGCTGGGAGAACGAGCACGCCGAGCGGGGGCGACCGCTGTCCGAGCCGCCCGAGGACACCCTCGTGGTCATCGAGGCGGAACGGATCGTCTATACCGAGCACTGGCTGCGACGGGACGGGTTCGCGCCCCGCCAGTTCTGGCGTCGCTGAAAAGCCTTCGCCGGCTGCGGTCAGGACGGGTCGCTGGCCGCGATGACCTGTGGGACGACCTGTTCGACGATGGTCAGCAGGGTGGTGGTGAGCAGCAGGTGGACCTGCGGCCGGGTCAACGCCCCACGCTGGAGCCACTCCCGGGCGGTGGACGTCGCCAGCCCGCCGTACGCCCGGACCATCCCCCGCAACTCCTCGTGGTGCTCCGCCTCCTCGGCCAGCCCGACGGCGACGAGCATCCGGTCGGCGGCGACCTCCTCCGCCTCGGCGAGCACCCGCTCCACGTCGGCGTCGCCACCCATCCCCCGGGCGGTGACGGCGGCCAACCAGGAGGTGCTGTGCCGCGACACCACGTCGAGGAACCACGCGACGCTGGCATCCACACGGGTCCGCAGGTCACCCTTGGGCAGTCGTTCCAGGGCAACCTCGGGGATGGTCACCATGACCCGGACGACCTCCAGGTAAAGGTCCTTCTTGGTGCCGAAGTAGTGGTTGACCAGGCCCCGGGCGACACCCGCCTCCCGGGCGACGTCGGTGGTCGACACGTCCGCGTACGGCCGCTCGCCGAACAGCCGGACCGCGCAGGCCAGGATCTGCCCGCGCCGGGCGTCCGGCTCCAACCTGCGGCGGCGCGGAGCCGTCTCGACACTCATCTGCCCGACCCTATCGGCAGCTCACGCCGCCAGCTTCGGCATCGACGTCCCCCATGCCTTGTCGGAGCCGCCGGCCTCGAGGCCGCGCCGACCGATCAACGGCGGAACCTCTCGATCGCCTCGGGGGTCACCGGAGTGAAGAAGTTGACCAGGTTGCCGTCGGGGTCGCGGAAGAGCAGGGCTCGGTTACCCCAGGGCATGGTCGTGGGCTCGTTCACGAAGTCCTCCACCACGCTTTTCAGTCTCTCGTAGAGCGCGTCCACGTCTTCCACGAGGAACTCGATGATGACGCTGTGGTTGTCGGCCGGGCGGGCGGAGCCTGGCGCGAACAGTGGGACGGTGCGGGTGCTGCCGATCGCCAGCGTGCCGTGGGCGGTGCGCAACTCGGCGAAGTCCTCGTTGCCCCAGGCCGCCTGCACGCCGGTGATCTTCTCGTAGAAGCCGACCAGGCGGTTGATCTCGTCGGTGATGATGCGGATGGAGACGAAGTCCATGTCTTCTCCCTGCTCAGTACGGTCGGTACCGGTCTGTGGAGATCACGCTAGGGCAAATACTGGACAGATTTGGTCCAGTATTTTGATAAAGTTCGGACCGTGGCACGACCGACAGCCCAGGTGCTCGCACTGCTGGAGCTCCTGCAGTCCGGCGGCGTCCGGACGATGGCCGAGCTTGCCGAGCGCCTTGGTGTCGAACCGCGCACGGTGCGGCGCTACGTGAGTCATCTGGTCGACCTGGACCTGCCGGTGGAGTCGGTGCGCGGTCGCTACGGCGGGTATCGGCTCGCCGCCGGCTATCGACTGCCGCCGCTGATGCTCAGCGACGACGAAGCCTTGGCCGTCCTACTCGGCCTGATCGCCGGCCGCCGTGCCGGGTTGGCGACGGCAACAGGCGCGGCGGGCGAAACAGCCGCCGCGAAGATCCGCCGCGTCCTACCGTCGCGGACCGCGGACCGGCTGGACGCCGCACTCCAGTCCCTCGCCTTCACCGCCGAACCCGGTGACTTCCCTGCACCGCAGACCGAGGTACTACTCGCCGTCGCTGAGGCGGTCCGCCATCACCGGCCGATCTCGCTGCACTACACCTCGGGCGACGGCAGGCGTAGCGTCCGCGTGCTGCATCCGTTCGGGCTGGTCAACCATGCCGGCCGGTGGTATGTCACCGGGGTCGATCCGGAGATCGGCGAGGACCGCACCCTTCGACTCGACCGCATCGCGGACGCGAGAGCGCTGCCGGGCTCGTTCGAGCCGCCCGCCGGAAACGATCCGGCCGGGCGCCTTCTCACCTCGATGGCACAAGCGCCGTACCAGCATGCGGTGTCGCTGCGGATACAAGGAACAGTCGAGCAGATACGCAGACGACTACCGGCCAGCATCGCCGAGGTGCGAGAGGGTGCGGACGAAGGCTGGCAGGACGTGGAGATCCGGGCAGAGAGCCTCGACTGGTTGCCCGGCGTGCTCGCCGCGCTCGACCTGCCGTTCGTCATCGAACGCCCGGACGAGCTCCGCGACCGCGTCGTCGCACTCGCCGAGCGGCTGGCGGCCTCGGCACGACGTGAGTCGGCCCGCAACTAGCAAGCCGCCACCCTCACCTTGATCACTTGATGCTCACCAGTTATCAGCGCCGTTCCTGAGCTGCTGAGCATCAACTGATCACTGAATTCCGCGCTGACGCCGGATCAGGTGCCGGCCGAGATGCCGCAGGTTGGACGTCTCGGAGTACAGGGCTGCGTTGATCGCACCCACTGCGACGCCCGGGGCTCGCTGCACCCGGTCGATGTCCTGGACGACCCGGCCGATCAACGTCAGCCGACAACGGAGATCGAACAACTCTCTCCGTGCGCAGTGCAGCGCCGTCTCCAATCCCCCGACCCGCTCCCGAAGCCACGCCAACTCCGTCGCCTGATCCATCGGCCAGCCCTTCTCGTCATCTTTCTTGTCGTGGCTCTACCCTCGCCCACTCGAACGGGCTGCGCAAGTAGGTAGACGCAATTCGGCATTCCTGATCGCCCTACCGTCGAGTGATGGGTGAGGTCCCGGGTCCGCTGGTCGGCCCGCACGAGCTACAGGAGTTGCTCGGCGGCGTGAGCCGGACCCGGATGCGTCAGCTCATCCGCTATCCGACCTTCCCCGCGCCGTTTCAACGGCTGCATGGCACCACGGTCTGGCTGCGCGCCGACGTGGAGGCGTGGATCGCCGAGCACCGCCCACCGCGCCCTACCGATGGCGACGAGCCGGAGTAGGTCACGCGGCGCCACCTTCACGCACCCGCGGATCTGCTCGGGACGGCCGCCTCACGCCGTCGGGTCACCAGGTTCGCTCGGCGGCACTCGCAGAAACGTCACGCCCCGGAACTCGAACTCCGCCTGGGCGACGGCCTCCCTCTCCGTCGGATGACACGTGTCTGCCACAACCTCCCACTTCCGGTTGCAGTAGAAGAGGTAGCGGTCGGTATCGCCGTCGTAGCAGGCGATCGCGAGGCGTACGACCACGTCAGCGAAGTTGCCGACGGAGTGGCGCGTCGCACCGGTCGGCGACTGCTCTCGTCCCAGATTGGCGAACATCGTGACCCGGGCTCCGTCGAGCAGAGCCGGCGGTGTGGCACTCATGGCACGATCCTCGCCCATCGGCAGGAGTTGAATGTGAGCCCGGCGTGTGAGGGTGGGTGGATGCACCGTGGGGACCCGGACTGGCTCGCTCACTCGCGGCGTGGTGATGGACCGCCGCTGGTGCTCATCCACGGCATCGGTAGTCGGTGGCAGGTGTGGGAACCGGTGCTCGACGAGGTGGCCCGACACCGCGACGTGATCGCGCTGGACCTGCCCGGCTTCGGCGCCTCACCACCGTGGCCCGAGCCACCGAAGCCGTCGGAGCCATCAAAGCCGCCGAAGCCGCCGACGCCACCCGAGCCGCTGGCGCAGGCGGCCCCCGGGTCGGTGGAGCACCTGGCCGATCGGGTCGCCGCGTTCCTGGACGCGCTGGGCGTGCGCCGGCCCGCCGTTGCCGGCAACTCGCTCGGTGGCGGCATCGCGTTGGAGTTGGGGCGACGCGGGCTGGCCCACTCGGTGACCGCGTTCTCGCCCATCGGGTTCTGGGGGCCGGTCGGGCGACGCTGGTGTCAACTGGCGGTCGGCGGGGCCCGGTCGGCGGCTGGCGGGCTGCGGCCGGCACTGCCCCGGCTGCTGGCGAGCCGGGCCGGGCGGGTGGCGTTCTGCGGCCTGTTCTACGGCCACCCGGGTCACCTCGACCCCGATGAGTGCGTCGACTCGGCGGCGGCACTGGCTGACGCGCCCGGCTTCGCGGTGGCCCGCGCCGCGTTCGCCGGATGGCAGCTCCGTCGAGGGACGGCCGGCGCGCTCGACGACATCCCCGTGACGGTCGCCTGGGGTACGCGCGATCTCGTGTTGCCGTACCCCAGTCAGGCCCGGCGGGCCCGCGCGGCGCTGCCGGCGGCCCGGCACGTGCCGCTGGCGGGCTGCGGACATCTGCCCTTCGCGGACGACCCGGAAGCCTGTGCCCGGCTGCTGATCCAGACTTATTGACATGCCGCCAACAGCGCGCGAGGGTGGTGCACATGCCGACGCTCGATGGCTCCCCCTCGCCCTGGCGCGAACCTGAGCACGACGACCTCGCCGACCTGGCCCGCACCTTCTTCACCAAGGAGGTGCTGCCGCACACGGACCGCCTGCTGGCCCAGGGGCACCCGGACCGCGAGCACTACCGGCGTGCCGGTGAGCTGGGGTTGCTCGGCCTGTCGGTCCCCGAGGAGTACGGCGGCGGAGGCGGCGGCTTCACCCACGAGGCGGTGCTGCTGCACGAGCAGGCGTACACCGGGGAGAGCAGCCTCGGGCTGGCCGTCCACAGTGGCATCGTGACGGGCTATCTCGTCGCGTACGGCAGCGAGGAGCAGAAGCGACGGTGGCTGCCCGGCCTGTGCAGCGGTGAACTGGTCGGCGCGATCGCGATGACCGAGCCTGACGGCGGCTCGGACCTCCAGGCGATGCGCACGCGGGCGGTCCGCGACGGCGACGACTACCTGGTCACCGGCGCGAAGACGTTCATCACCAACGGCGGCCTGGCCGATCTGATTCTGGTGGCCGTGAAGACCGACCCCGAGCAGCGGGCGGCCGGCGTCTCGCTGCTGGTGTGCGAGGTGGGTGGCGACCCGGAGGGCTTCCGCCGGGGCCGGCTGCTGTCCAAGATCGGGCTGCACGCCAACGACACCGCCGAGCTGTTCTTCGACGAGTTCCGGGTGCCGGCGGCCAACCTGCTCGGCGGTGCCGAGGGGCTGGGCTTCATCCAACTCATGCAGCAACTTCCGCAGGAACGGCTGGTCATCGGCGTCGGCGCGGTGGCCGCGATGGAACGCGCGGTCGAGCTGACCGTGGCGTACGCCAAGGAGCGCACCGCCTTCGGCAAGACCCTGATGGGGCACCAGAACACCCGGATGGTGCTCGCCGAGTGCGCCACCCGCACCCGGGTCAGCCGGGTCTTCCTGGACGACTGCATCGTCCGGCACACCCGTGGCGACCTGGACGTCGCCACGGCCGCGATGGCGAAGTCGTGGCTCACCGACGGGCAGTGCGAGGTCATCGACCGGTGCCTGCAACTGTTCGGCGGTTACGGCTACACGACGGAGTACCCGATCGCCCGGATGTACGCCGACGCCCGCGTCCAGAAGATCTACGGCGGCACCAACGAGATCATGAAGGAGTTGATCGCCCGTGCCCTCTGAGGCGTACGTCTATGACGCGGTCCGCACCCCGCGCGGACGCGGCCGGGACACCGGCGCGCTGCACGGGGTCAAGCCGATCTCGCTGGTGGTCGGCCTGATCGACGCGCTGCGCGAGCGCAACCCCGGCCTGGACGTGGGCCGGTTGGAGGACTTGCTGCTCGGCATCGTCACCCCCGTCGGCGAGCAGGGCGGCGACCTGGCGCGGGCCGCCGCGCTGCTGGCCGGGCTGCCCGACGAGGTGGGCGGGGTGCAGCTCAACCGGTTCTGCGCCTCCGGTCTGGAGGCGGTCAACTCCGCCGCCGCGCGCATCCGCTCCGGCTGGGAGCACCTGCTGCTCGCCGGCGGGGTCGAGTCGATGTCCCGGGTGCCGATGGGCTCCGACGGCGCGGCCTGGGCCACCGACCCGCAGACCGCGCTGGCCACGTCGTTCGTGCCGCAGGGCGTCAGCGCCGACCTGATCGCCACCCTGGAGGGCTTCACCCGCGACGACGTGGACGGCTACGCGCTGCGGTCGCAGGAGCGGGCCGCCAAGGCGTGGGCCGGCGGGCACTTCGCCCGCTCGGTCGTACCGGTCCGCGACGGCAACGGGCTGGACATCCTGACGGTCGACGAGCACCCCCGCCCGGAGACGACCCGGGAGGCCCTCGCTCGGCTCACCCCGTCCTTCGCCACCATGGGCGAGGCCGCGGGCTTCGACGCGGTCGCGTTGCAGAAGTTCCACTGGCTGGAGGCCATCGAGCACGTCCACCACGCCGGCAACTCGTCCGGCATCGTGGACGGCGCGGCGCTGGTGTTGATCGGTTCGGAGCAGGTCGGGCAGGACCTCGGCCTCACCCCGCGCGCCCGGATCGTCGGCGCGGCCGTCACCGGCGCCGACCCGACGCTCATGCTGACCGGCCCGATCCCGGCCACCCACAAGGCGCTCGCCGTCGCCGGGCTGACCCTCGACGACATCGACCTGTTCGAGATCAACGAGGCGTTCGCGGCCGTGGTCCTCAAGTACGTCCGCGACCTGGGCCTCGACCCGGACCGCGTGAACGTCAACGGCGGCGCGATCGCTCTCGGCCACCCGCTGGGCGCCACCGGAGCCATGTTGCTCGGCACGGCGTTGGACGAGTTGGAGCGCCGCGACCTGCGCCGCGCCGTGGTGACCCTCTGCATCGGCGGCGGCATGGGCGTCGCCACCGTTCTCGAGCGCTGCTGACCCGGGGGAAAAGGACCAATGACCACCACCATCCGGTACGACCGCAGCGCCGACGGCATCGTCACGCTCACCCTGGACGACCCCGACCAGTCCGCCAACACCATGAACCGGGCGTACGCGGCATCGATGAGCGCGGTGCTGGACCGGCTGGAGGCCGAGGACGATCTCGCCGGTGTCATCGTGACCAGCGCGAAGTCGACGTTCTTCGCCGGCGGCGACCTGCCCGAGATGATCCGTGCCACCCGCGCCGACGCGCCCGCGCTGGCGGACCTGCTCGGCACCATCAAGCGGGACCTGCGCCGACTGGAGACGCTGGGCCGACCGGTCGTCGCGGCGGTCAACGGCTCCGCGCTCGGCGGCGGCCTGGAGATCGCCCTCGCCTGCCACCACCGCATCGCGCTGGACGCGCCCGACTCGCGGCTCGGGCTGCCCGAGGTGACCCTGGGTCTGCTGCCCGGGGCCGGCGGCGTCACCCGGACGGTGCGGATGCTCGGCCTGGCCGGGGCGCTGACCACGGTGCTGCTCACCGGCCGGCGGATGCGCCCGGCCGACGCCCTGGCCGCCGGGATCGTCAACGAGGTCGTCGCCACCGAGGCGGAGATGCTGGATCGCGCGCGGGCCTGGATCGCTGCCAACCCGCACCCGGCCCAGCCGTGGGACCGGCCGGACTATCGGATGCCCGGTGGCACCCCGGCCAGCCGTTCGCTGGCCGCGCAGCTGCCCGCCTTCCCGGCCACCCTGCGCAAGCAGCTCAAGGGCGCCCGGCTGCCCGCGCCCGAGGCGATCCTGGCCACCGCCGTCGAGGGCGCACAGGTCGACCTGGACACCGCGTTCACCGTGGAGACCCGACACCTGATCGGCCTGCTCACCGGGCAGGTCGCCAAGAACATGATCGGCGCGTTCTTCTTCGACCTCAAGGCCGTCAACGGCGGCGCCGCCCGACCGGCCGTGGACGTCCCGCCGGTGCGGCGGGTGGCGGTGCTCGGCGCCGGCATGATGGGCGCCGGCATCGCGTACGCCTGCGCCAGCGCCGGCCTCGACGTGGTGGTCCGGGACGTGTCGCCGGAGGCCGCGGGGCGGGCCCGGGAGCACGCCGAACGACTGCTGGCCCGCCGGGTCCGCAAGGGCCGCGCCACGGAAGCCGACGCCCGCGCGGTGCTGGACCGGATCACCACCACCGACCAGGTGGACGCGCTCGCCGGCTGCGACGCCGTCATCGAGGCGGTCTTCGAGGACCCGGCCCTGAAGCAGGCCGTCTTCGCCGAGGTGCTGCCGGTGCTCGCGCCGGGCGCGCTGCTCGCCTCCAACACCTCCACCCTGCCGATCACTCAACTGGCCGCCGGCGTGGACCGGCCGGCCGACTTCATCGGCATGCACTTCTTCTCGCCGGTGGACCGGATGCCGCTGCTGGAGATCGTGGTGGGCGAACGGACCGGGGACGCCGCCCTGGCCCGCGCGTTCGACCTGGGCCGGCGGATCGGCAAGACCCCGATCGTGGTCAACGACGGCCGGGGCTTCTTCACCAGCCGCGTCATCGGCCGGTTCATCGACGAGGCGGTCGGCATGGTCGCCGACGGCGTACCGGCCGCGTCGGTGGAACAGGCCGCGTTGCAGGCCGGCTACCCGACCGGGCCCCTCGCGCTGGCCGACGAGGTGAGCCTCACCCTGATCCAGCGGATCCGCCGCCAGTTCGAGGCGGCCAGCGAGGAGTACCTGCCGCTGCCCGCGCACCGGCTCGTCGACGAGCTGGTCGACGCGTACGACCGGCCGGGCCGCGCCGCCGGACGCGGCTTCTACTCCTACGACGACGGCGTCCGGGGTCGATTGTGGACCGGCCTCGCCGACCTGGTCACCGACGCCGGCCAGGCGGTGCCGTTCACCGACCTCCAGGAACGGATGCTCTTCGCCGAGGCGCTGGACGCGCTGCGCTGCCTCGACGAGGGGGTGCTGCGTACCGAGACCGACGCCAACATCGGCTCGATCTTCGGCATCGGCTTCCCCGCCTGGACGGGCGGCGTGATCCGCTACGTCCGGCAGTACGCGGGCGGCCCGGCCGGTTTCGCGGCCCGCGCCGCCGAGCTGGCCGAACGGTACGGCGACCGGTTCACGCCTCCCGCCGACCTGGCGGACCGGCTCGCTGAGCCGGTTGGCGTCGCGTGACGGCGGCGCGCGGCGGGCCGCTGGCCGGGGTGCGGGTGGTCGAGCTGGCCAGCCTCGCGCCGGCCCCGTTCGGCTGCATGGTGCTCGCCGACCTCGGGGCGGACGTGGTACGCGTCGACCGGCCGGGCGGCCCGGGAGACGGGCGGCTCGCCGCGCCGACCGGTGGACCGTTGCAGCGCGGCCGGCGGGTCACCGCGCTGGACCTGAAGTCCCCGGCCGGTGTGGCCGACCTGCTGCGCCTCATCGATCGGGCTGACGTGCTCGTCGAGGCGTACCGGCCGGGGGTCGCCGAGCGGCTCGGCTTCGGCCCGGACATCTGCCAGGCCCGCAACCCCCGGCTGGTGTACGCGCGGATGACCGGCTGGGGCCAGGACGGCCCGCTGGCGGCTCGGGCCGGCCACGACATCGACTACATCGCGGTCGCCGGGGCGCTGGAGCCCCTGGGTCGAGCCGACGCACGCCCACACGCGCCGCTGAACCTGATCGGTGACTTCGCCGGCGGCGGCATGTTGCTGGCCGTAGGTGTGCTGGCCGCACTGCTGGAGCGGGAACGCTCCGGCGTCGGCCAGGTCGTCGACGCGGCCATGGTGGACGGATCGGCGCTGCTCACCTCGTTCCTGCACGGGCTGCTCGGCACCGGCCTGTGGGCCGCCCCGCGCGGGCGGAACCTGCTCGACGGAGGAGCGCCCTTCTACGACACGTACGCCACCGCCGATGGCGGCTTCATAGCCGTCGGGGCGCTGGAGCCGGCCTTCTACGCCGTACTGCTGGCGGGTCTCGGCCTGGCCGACGAGGCGGAGCTGGCCGACCAGTACGACCCGAGCGGCTGGGACGAGCTGCGGAGGCGGTTCACCGAACGGTTCGCCGAGCGGACCCGGGACGAGTGGACGGCGGTCTTCGCCGACCTGGACGCCTGCGTCGCCCCCGTGCTGGCCCCGGGCGAGGCGCACCGGCACCCGCACAACGCGGCCCGGGGGACGTTCGTCGAGGTCGACGGCGAGATCCAACCGGCGCCGGCACCCCGCTTCGACCGTACGCCGGCGGGCCCACCTACCCCGGCACCCGACCCGGGGCGCGACGTCGCGCCGGTCGAGGACGTTCTGTCCACCTGGGACTGATCCACAGTCGACTTCCGGGGCAGCCGTGCGGGTGCCGCATTGATACGGTCGTGCACCGACGGTGGACTGCGGACGTGGGGGGACGTGCATGGCGAGCGGGATTGATCCGTCCGGCCTGAGCAGCTCGCTCGAAGAGGCGATGCGCCTGCTGAGCCAGGCAACAGGTGCTGTCACGGCGCAGCCGGGTGACGGCGACGGGCCCGCGCCGGACGCCGAGCAGATGGTCGGGCGGGGCACCGGCGGTGACGGTCTCGTCGAGGCGGAGGTCTCCGCGTTCGGCGCCCTGCAGACGCTGGTGATCGACCCGAGCCTGTCCCGGGCCGGCACGAGCACGATCGCCGAGTACGTCCTGGAGGCGGTCCAGGCGGCACAGGCCGACGAGCGCGCCCGCCGGGCCGACCTGACGGCCGGGGCCCAGGTCGACGGCACGGCCCTCACCCAGCAGCTCGAACGGGTCTCCGAGCAGGCGTTCCGTGGCTTCCAACAGATGATCGGCGACCTGGACGCGGCCACCCGCCGGATGGATCGTCGCTGAGCCATGTCCGACGGAATTCAGGTGGACGTCGACGCTCTGCACGCCGCAGCCGCGTCGATCGCGACAACCGGCCAGCAGCTCGGCGAGGCGGTCAGCGGTCTCGAGTCGACGGTGAACGGAGCGGGTAATCCCTGGGGCGCCGACGAGGCGGGCTCCCTCTTCGGGGCCGTGTACGTCGAGGTCCTGACGCATGCGCTCGACGTGTACCGGTCGATGGCCGACCAGTTGTTGGAGGCCGCCGAGAACCTCGACCTCGGTGCCGACGCGCACGAGGCGACCGACCTCGCCAACGCGGAACTCTTCACGAGGATGGAGCTGCCCAGTGGGTATGCAGCTTCCTCCTGAGCTCGCCGAGGCGCTGGGCTGGGTCGGCTTCACCTGGCCGACCGCCGACGAGGAGTTGCTGTTCGAGGCGTCCCAGATGTGGTTCGCGTTCGCCGGCCGGCTGCGGACGGCGGTCGGGGAGGCCCAGGCGGGCGCGGCGCAGGTCAGCACGACCAACAGCGGCGACGACATCCGGGCGTTCGAGCAGGCGTGGCAGGACGAGGAGGGTGCGCCGCGCCGCATGGAGGACGGCGCGCAGGCGGCCGAGCTGATCGGCATGGCGTTGCTGGTGATGGCCATCATCACCCTGACGCAGAAGATCATCGTGATCGTCCAGTTGACGATCCTGGTCATTCAGGTGGCGATCGCGTTGGCGGCGGCGGCACCCAGCTTCGGCGCCTCGCTGGCCCAGATCCCCGTCTCGATCGGCCTGGCCCGGATGGCGATCCAGCGGGTCATCAAGGAGGTCATTGAGAAGGTCGTCAAGGAGATCATCCCGCAGTTGTTGAAGCGCGCGAAGACACTGCTGCGCCGCTTCACCCGAAAGGGCGCGAAGCGCGGCGGCCCGAAGCGGCCCGGCGTGCCCGGCCCGCACACCACCCCGCGCTACTCCAACACCAAGCCGATGCTCGACAAGTACCGCAACGAGCATCTGCCCGGAGGGCACTTTCCGACGGCCGTGCGCCGGCTCAGCCCCGAGGAGCTGGAACAGCACCGGGTCTTCTTCGACAGCAACGGCGTGCTGCGCAGCGCGCGCAACGGCGAGCCGTTCGACACGTCGAGCGCGCAGACCGTGTTCAGCGGAAACGGTCAAGCGATCTTCGTGATGGACCGCAACGGCAACCTCTACGCGTCCAACTACCAGAAGGTCGGCGACTTCCACCACTCCACTCTGGGCGGCGGAAACCCGGTCGCCGCGGCCGGCGAGCTGGTCGTCAAGGACGGTAGGGTCCAGTACGCCACGGCGCGCAGCGGTCATTACCAGCCCGAGCCCAGCCACATGGCCAATCTCGACGCCGAGTTCAAACGCAACGGCGTCAACGGGGTTCCGATTCTGGGCTGGGATGGCGGCCGGATCTTCTAGGGGAGTCGACGAGCATGGGTACGGACAGTTGGAAGGGCCACGTCAACGGGATCCTCTACGGGGTCCAGTTCGACAGGTCGCTCGACGATTCGGTGGTGACCCGGGTCGCCGACGGGGTGGCCGCCGGGCTCTACCCGGGTGGCCGGGCCGAGACGCGGGACGCGCTGGAGCAGGCGCTGCTCTACTCGGGCCCGCTGAACGACCAGGCCGAGACGCACCACAGCGAGGACGACATCCGCGCGTTCTTCCGGCGGCTCTCCGCCGCCCTGGCGGCCCCGCCCGCACAAAGTTGATCAAGAGGTTCGCGTCACGGCATCGCGGTGTTGTGACGCGAACCTCCTGTTCACCAGGGGTGGGCGGGAGCGGTGGTACCAGGTTGCGAAGAGTGCCACCGCCAGCAGCAGCTCCGCGACGTCGCCGCCGTAGTACATGAGGTGGGCGGCCGACCCGAACGCCGCGGCGTCCGGGTCGGTCAGCCCCGGGGGCAGGGTGCCGGCCTGCGCGTAGAGGTACTTGGCGAGCGCGGCGTGGCCAGCCGACGCGCCGAGCAGCGCGCCGACCCGCACGGCCAGCCCGGGGCGGCGGGGCGCGGGGTCCGGCCCGGCCAGCGACCAGGCGAACAGGTAGCCCGCGCCCAGGTAGTGCAGGTGTACGCCGTGGTGCAGGGCTGGCTGGCGTTCCGCCGTCGCGTACAGCGGGGTGAGCAGCACCAGCGCCAGCCCACCCGTGCTCAGCAGCGCGGCGGTGACCGGGTGGGCGATCAGGTGCAGCGCGCGGGCGCGCAGCAGCCGGCCCACCCGCCGACGCGTCGAGGTGGGCGCGACGTGCAGCAGCAGCGTCACCGGGGCGCCGAGGACCAGCCCGAGCGGTGCCAACATGCCGAGCAGCAGGTGCTGCGCCATGTGCCCGCGCGGGTCGTCCGAGAGGTGGGCCAGCGGCCCGACCGCGACCGCCAGCACGGTGCAGCCGGCCAGCCAGGCGAGAGTACGCCGATGGTCCCAGCCACGCGGGTCGCGTACGGCGGCCAGCAGGTAGCCGACGGCCAGCACCGCGACCGGGAGCAGCGGCAACCAGCCCGGCCCGTCCGCCGGGTGGCCCCCGTGCGCCCATGGCACCACCGCCGCCCGGCCCGGAGCGACTGCCGTCACCGGGGGCCGTCATCCGGTCGGCGGGACCGCGTCCGCCAGACCAGCGCCGCGCCGGCCAGCAGCAGGACCGCGCCGCCCACGTTCCACACCACGTCGTACGGCACCAGGTGGACGCCGTAGCGGATCTGGTGCACCCGGAGCACCTTGTGGTCGACCAGCCCGTCGAAGAGCTGGAATCCTCCGGCGCCGAGCAGGAAGCCACCCCAGACCAGCCGGGGTGACAGGGCCAGCCGTCGGCGCAGATCGGCGAACCAGAAGAACCCACCGACCAGGGCGATCACCTCAGCGGCGTGCAGCAGCCCGTCCGAGAGCAGCGCCACCGACGGGGTGGACCGGTCGTAGAAGTGGTGCCAGGCCAGCAACTGGTGAAAGACGATCTCGTCCACGGCGGCCATGATCGCGACCCCGATCAGGACGCCCGCGAGCGTGGACGACCGGCGGTCCGGCGCGGCGACGGGACGCCCTCGCGGCAGGCTCGAACCGACCACCACACACCTCGCATCCGCCCGGGTCACGGCCGAACTACCCCAAACTGGCCGAGTCATGCCCGCCGAAGCCGTGCCGGCATGATCATTGGGTGGGGCGGCCGGATGCCTCGCCGGCAGCGGAGACCGAAGGAGGTGCCTGTGCCGGACGCGGACGAACTCGTCGCCGACGCGCTCGCGGCGGTGCGCGGCACCGACGTACGACAGGCCGAACGGCAGCTGGACCGGCTGATGGTCGGCACCGGCGCGGCGGACGGCGCCACGGCGGTGGACGCGGCCCTGCGGCGTCGGCTGGTCCGTGGCCTCGGGCAGCTCTGGCCAGGCGGCTGGCAGCCGGTCGACGTGCACCGGATCACCGCGCGGCGGCTCGACGCACGGGCGGCCCGGCTGGTCCGGGACGCGCTGGCCGCTCAGCGACGCGAGCAGGCCGGGCCGGTCCCCGACTGGTGGGACGACCAGCTACGTGCTCTGGCCGCCGAGGGCCGGGACGACGGCGACGACCTGCTGGCCGCCTGGACCGCCGCGGAGGGACTGGACCGGGCCGACGCTCTCCGGGCCGCTGTCGACGTGCTCGCGCTGGTGGAGAGCCTGCCGCCGATCGCGGTGCTGCGCCCGCCGCCCGGCTCGACCGGGGCGACGATCCCCCGCACCGCCGGTACGGTCCGCAGCGGGTCGCCGATGCTGGACCGGGTACGCGCGCTGCTCGCGAAGGCCGAGTCGACCACCTTCCCGGCCGAGGCGGAGGCGTTGACCGGGAAGGCGCAGGAGCTGATCGCCCGGCACAGCATCGACGAGGCGTTGCTGGCCGCCGGGGCGGAGCCCGGCGATGTGCCGGGCGGGGTCCGGCTGGGCACCGAGACCCCGTACGCGGGGGCGAAGGCGCTGCTGGTGCAGGAGGTGGCGGCGGCGAACCGGTGCGAGGCGGTCTGGTCCGACGACCTCGGTTTCACCACCGTGCTGGGGTGGCCGGCGGATCTCGTGGCGGTGGAGCTGCTCTACACCTCGCTGCTGGTGCAGGCCACCGCCGCGATGCTGCGCGGGCGCACCGAGCGCCGGCCGGGGTCGGGCCGGCGGACGAAGGTGTGGGACGAGTCCTTCGTCAACGCGTTCGCGCTGCGGATCGGTGAGCGGCTGCGCGCGGCCACCGAGGCGGCCGACCAGGCGGCTGCCGAGACGGCCGGCCCGGAGCGTCTGCTACCGGTGCTCGCCGCCCGTGGCGAGGCGGTCCAGGAGCGGCTGGGCGCCCTCTTTCCGGGTGTCACCCGACACCGGCTCAGCGTCCGCGACGCCGAGGGCTGGTCGTCCGGCACCTCGGCCGCTGACCGCGCCGCGCTCGACCTCGGCGGCGGCCAGCGGCCTCGACAGGTGCCGGGCCGACCCTGATCCGCACGGCGTGGGACCACCGCCG
>NZ_JBFAPG010000037.1:0-24164 GCF_040675595.1 Micromonospora sp. NPDC049580 | reverse complement strand
CTCGATCCGGCTCACCGCGCGGGCCTGGGCCGTGGCGGGCACGGCGCCGTGACGGGGACGGGTCAGGCCGGCTGCATGAGGCCGGCGCGACAGGCGAAGGACACCACCTGTCGTCGGCTCGCGGCACGCCGGTAGTCCAGCACAGCGCGCTGTCGGCGAGCTTCCGATCGGCTGTCCCGCGCCCGGCGCGGCCCGACACCAGGGCGTATGTCGCTAACCGGACAAGACGGTAAAGCCCCTGGTAGAGCACGCTTAGGGCAGGCGAGAAGGCGGACGGATGTCGGGCCACATCCCAGTCCTCCGGCCCACCGCGGACAGCATCGTCCGCGTCGGTGCCGCCCTCACCCAGCCCGGCCCCGCCCCGGCGGGCACGGCACAGCCGCCGGCCCGACCACCCGTACGGCTCGGCCCCCCCCGCCGCTGCGGGCGCCAGCGGCGGTGGCCATCGCCCACCGCCGGCGACGCCGCCCACCGGCCGCGCCACCGCTTCGTGCCCCACCAGCCTTCACGCATCGTGGATTCCGCCTGGTCCGGCGTCGCTCACCCGCGCGTCCGCCCCGGCGACCTCATCAGAGAGAGGCCCTGACATGGCGGCTCCTACCGCGACCGCAGCCCTGAACGCGTCCGTCTTCGCGCCGGGTGACCAGATGCTGCTGACCGTCACGTACTCCGACGCCGACACCAAACCGCTGACCGTCACCATCGTGGTCACCGACGCGCAGGGCAACAGCAGCGCGCCGGTCAAGGTCACCGCGGTCATCGATCCGCTGGCCGTGACCGTGACCGACAACTCCGGGCGTACCTGGTCCCGGGTCTCCGACAACGGCTCAGTTGCCGTGTACCGGGCGGTGGCGTGATGCCCCGGGTCACCGTCCAGGTTCGCGACGCGGCCGGCAACACCGCGACGGCCGGCGTCGACTACAGCCTGCGCCAGCCGGTCCTCGGGGGCTACTACCTGTCCGGAGGCGCCGACCCGACGGCCGACATGGCCGGTGGCAACTTCCGCTCGCTGACCCAGTACCGCAGCTTCGCCGACGGGTACATCTTTCCCGGCTACAACCGGCCCTGGCTCATCAACCTGGGCAAGGCCGGGATGCAGATCAACATGGTCCTTGAGCTGAAGCACTACGGCGCTCCGAACGCCGGGCCGCAGACCTTCACGGTGGACGGCGTCACCTACACCGTGCCGGCGCCGTCGATGACCATCCAGCAGCGTCCCGGCACCACCTGGCCGAAGGCGTACGGGTACACCCAGGTGCTCAACGGCCAGTGCGACGGGTTGTTCGCGCGTGCCCTGTCCCAGTACCGGGCGCTCGGTTTCGGGGTGAACATCCAGCTCGCGTCCGAGTTGGACACGGACCACGAGTTCGGCACGACCGAGGCTGGCAAGGCGTACACCTGGGCCGAGTCGGACCGGCGGGCGGTGCAGGCCATGAACTACATCGTCACCTGGTTCAAGGCCCGGACGCTGCCCGCCGGGACGACCTTCTCGGTCGGGGTGGGCGGGTTCGACCGGGCGTGTTTTCAGCGCACCCACCCGGAGTCGCTGATGTCGCGGCTGGACTACCTGCAGTGGAACGCCTACGCGACAGCCGTCGGCCAGACCGCGCTGGCCCGCTTCCGCCGGACGAAGGACTGGGCGGTGGCGGACCTCGGCCCGGTGGCGCTGTCCCGGCCCGTGATCATCGCGGAGTACGGGGTGCGGGCGGCCCAGATCCCGGACCAGGCGGCCTGGATCCGCACCGTTCCGGCGGCGATCGCCCAGCTCAACGCCGAGCGTGGCCCGCGGATCGCGCGGACCAACTACTTCAACTCCGGGTGGGGCACGCTGTCGCCGAAGGCGGCCGGGTTGGCCGCGCTGCGCACCGCGTACGCCACCCGGCCGTACGTCTGAGGAGGGGCGGCGGTCACTCGGCGTCGAGCTGCTCGGCGTACGTGTCGCGCAGCGCGGGCCAGCCGAAGTCCTTGGCCTCGGCGCCCCGGATCGGGCCGACCGGGTCGCCGTCGAGCAGCCGGTCGGCCACGTCGAGGCAGAGGTGCCAGCCGGCGGCGACCATCGGCAGCATGCCCCGCTCGGCGATGGTGTGCCGCAGGGTGAGCCGGGTGCCGGCACCCAGCGGGGTCAGCTCCCAGCACAGCAGGTCGTCGCCCCAGGTGTACTCCAGTAGGTGAGGCGGCTCGGCCCGGCGTACCGTCGCCGGTTGCTCCTGGGTGGTCTCGCCGTCGACGAGGGTGAGTACGGCGGCGCCGGGGTCACCGAGGTTCCGGTCGGCGAGGAACGGGGCCCACTGGGCGAGTTGGGTCGGGTCGGTCAGCGCCGCCCACACGGTGGTCGGCGGGTGCCGCAGGTCACGGACGAAGACCAGGATGGCGCCGCCGTCGGTGGGCTCGGCGCGCACCTCGGCGGGTGGGCTCGGGCGGAATGCGTCGCGGTTCATTCACTGCTCCTGACTGTCGAGGTGCCGTTGCAGGGCGTCCAGGTGCCGGGTCCAGAGCCGGCGGTACGGGGCGAGCCAGCCGTCCACCGCTCGCAGCGGGCCCGGCTCGAGGCGGTAGATCCGCTGCCGCGCCGCGGACCGGCAGGAGACGAAGCCGGCCTCGCGCAGCACCCGCAGGTGTTTGGAGACGGCCGGCTGGCTGACCCCCAGCCCGTCGACCAATTCGCCCACACTGCGGTCGGCGTCGCGGAGCGCGTCGAGGATCCGGCGTCGGGTGGGCTCGGCGAGGACGGTGAAGGCGTCGGTGGACATCTACCTAATATTCCTTCTCCGTTATATGTCTGCCAAGGTATATGACGAGGACGGGCGGTGGCCGGTGCGGCTACCTATGCTCGGACCATGGAACTGCGGATCTTCACCGAGCCCCAGCAGGGCGCCACCTACGACCAGGTGCTCGCGGTGGCCCGCCGCGCCGAGGATGACGGCTTCGGCGCGTTCTTCCGGTCCGACCACTACCTGAAGATGGGCGAGGTGAGCGGCGACCCCGGCCCCACCGACGCGTGGACCACGCTCGCCGGCCTGGCCCGCGACACCAGCCGCATCCGGCTCGGCACCCTGATGACCGCCGCCACCTTCCGGCTGCCCGGCCCGCTGGCCATCACCGTGGCGCAGGTCGACCAGATGAGCGGCGGTCGGGTGGAGCTGGGCATCGGCACCGGCTGGTACGCCGAGGAGCACACCGCGTACGGCATTCCGTTCCCGGATCTGGGCGAGCGGTTCGACCGGCTCCAGGAGCAGCTCGCGGTCATCACCGGGCTGTGGTCCACCCCGGCCGGGCAGCGGTTCAGCCACGCTGGCCGGTACTACCCGGTCAGGGACTCCCCGGCCCTGCCCAAGCCGGTGCAGCAGCCCCGCCCGCCGATCCTGCTCGGCGGGATGGGCCCGAAGCGCACGCCCCGGCTGGCCGCCCGCTACGCCGACGAGTTCAACCTGCCGTTCGCCTCGCCGGCGGACTCGGCGGCGCAGTTCGAGCGGGTCCGCGCGGCGTGCGCCGAGATCGGTCGGGACCCAGGCGACCTGGTCTGGTCCAACGCCCTGGTGCTCTGCTGCGGGCGCAACGACGCCGAGGTCGCCCGCCGGGCCGCCGCCATCGGCCGCGACCCCGACGAGCTGCGGGCCAACGGTCTCGCCGGCACGCCCGACGAGGTCCTGGACACCATCGGCCGGTACGCGAAGATCGGCAGCCAGCGGCTCTACCTCCAGGTGCTCGACCTGACCGACCTGGACCACCTCGACCTGGTCGCGACCGAGGTGCTGGCGAACCTGTAGGTCGTCAGGCGCGGTGCTGCGCGTGCTGGCCCGGGTCGCGCAGCACGGTGTCCAGCCGGCCGTCGCGGTCGCTGTCCACATAGGTGATGTCCGGTACGCCGTCGCCGTCCACATCGATCTGGACGACGTCGGCGACGCCGTCCCCGTCGAGGTCGGTGACCACCTCGACCGAGCCGTCCAGGTGGCGCGTCACGATCGACTGCGGCCCGGCGGCGGGTTCGCGCGGCGGCGGACCGGGCGACGGTACGGGCGTCGGCGCGGGCGCGGGGGCGGGTGTCGGACGGGGGCCGGGCGTGGGCGACGGGTGGCTCGACAACCGGACGCCCGGCGGGGCGCTGGCCGGCTCGACAGCGCTGCCGGTCGGGTCCAGCTCCTCCTCCGACGGATACACGTCGCCCCGCGGGGCCGGATCACGGTAGCTGCTCATGGGCGTAGGGTTCCCCGACGATGGCGAGAACAACCGTGCCCGATCGTCCGGTGTCCGTGGCGCCCGGTCTGTCAGAGGATGCGGGGACCGACGCCACGGTCATGAACGGGGGTCCGAGCGTGGAGCTGCGCCGGAGCCGGGGGGCCCGGGTGCTCGCCCTGGTGTGCGTACTCGGTGGGGTGCTCCTGTTGGTCTACCCCAGCGACGGCGCCCTGCTACGGACGATCGTCGCCGTGGGTGCGATCGCGCTCGGCGCGGTGGCGCTGGTCAGCGCGATGCGGCCGTTCCGCTTCGGGATCACCCCGGAAGGGCTCAGCATCCGGCGGCCCGGCCTGCGCCGGGAGATCCGGTGGGCCGAGGTCGACGCGCTCGTCCTCGACGAGCCGCCCCGCCACGACGGCTACTCGACACCGCCGCGCCTGCTGCTGGTGCCCGCCCCGGGCGTGACGTTCGAGCCGGTCACCGCCCGCCACCCGATCGACGGCCGGCCGGCCATCGAGCTGCTCGTCTTCGACCAGGTCCGGGAGCAACCCGAGCAGGTGGCCGAGGCGCTGGCGCGCTGCGCCGGGGACCGCTTCGTCGACCTGGTCGCTCTGCGCCGCGCCGCCTTCGCGGCCCCGGACCTCCCGGTCGGCCTGCGTGGCTACCAGATGGATCGGGTCGACCGGTTGATCCGACGCGGCCAGGACGCCCTGATGTCCGGGGACGCGGCGACCCGGCAGGCGGCCCGGGGCGAGATCGAACGCGCCACGGCCGCCGGTCTGCCGATCGCCCAACGCGGTTACCACACGTTCCAGACGGATACGGTTCTGGACGCCCTCATCGCCGCGTTGGCCGACCACCAGTCCACCGATCGGGAGACCGCCCCATGACCGCGCAGGGACAGCACCTGACGTCGAGCAGCGACGTGCCACGCCGCAACTGGGCCGGCAACGTGCGCTACGCCGCGCGGGAGTTCCACAGCCCCACCACCGTCGACGAGGTGCGCCGGCTGGTCGCCGGCAGCTCCCGGATCCGCGCGGTGGGCACCGGACACTCCTTCAACCGCCTCGGCGACACCGAGGGCGACCTGGTCAGTCTCGCCGGCCTGCCCCCGACCGTGGAGGTGGACCGCGAGCGCGGGCAGGTCACCGTGAGCGGGGCGATGCGCTACGGCGACCTCGCCGGACACCTGCACACCCAGGGGTACGCGCTGGCCAACCTCGCCTCGCTGCCGCACATCTCGGTCGCCGGCGCGGTGGCCACCGCCACCCACGGCTCCGGCCCCACCCACGGCAACCTGGCCACCTCGGTCGCCGCTCTGGAGCTGGTCACCGCCGACGGGGACCTGACGCACGTGGACCGCGACACCGACGGCGACACGTTCGCCGGCATGGTGGTCGGGCTCGGCGCGCTCGGCCTGGTCACCCGGGTCACCCTGGACCTGGTGCCGGCGTTCGAGCTGCGCCAGTACGTGCGCCTCGACCTGCCCGTCGAGGCGCTGGACGAGGCGCTCGACTCGGCGTACAGCGTGAGCGTGTTCACCGACTGGCGTACCCCGCGCCTGCGGGAGGTGTGGCGCAAACAGCTCGCGAACCAGCCGCCGCCGGAGGCGGACTGGCTCGGCACCACGGCCGCCGACCAGCCGCGACACCCGGTGCTCGGCATGCCGGCGGAGAACTGCACCCCACAGCTCGGCGTGCCGGGCCCGTGGCACGAGCGGTTGCCGCACTTCAAGCTCGGCTTCACCCCGAGCAGCGGTGACGAACTCCAGTCCGAGTACCACCTGCCGCGTACGGCGGCGGCCGGGGCGCTCGCCGCGCTGGCCGAGGTGGCGCACCTGATCGCCCCGGTGTTGCACGTGTGCGAGCTGCGCACGGTGGCCGCCGACGAGCTGTGGCTCAGCCCGAACCACAGGCGGGACAGCTTCGTGGTCCACTTCACCTGGGTCGACGACGCCGACGCGGTGCTGCCGGTGCTGGCCGAGGTGGAGGACCGCCTGGCGCCGTTCGCGCCCCGCCCGCACTGGGGCAAGGTCTTCGTCACCGCCCCGACCGAGCTGGCCGCCCGCTACCCCCGCCACGCCGACTTCGCCGCCCTGCTGACCCGCCTGGACCCGACCGGCACGTTCCGCACCGACGGGCTGGACCGCTACTTCCCCCGCTGACCACCCGGCCGCCCACCCCGGTGATCATGAAGTTATTGCCTCTCGGCCCGGCGTGTCGGCGCAATAACTTCATGATCAGCGGGACGGGGTGGGGGTGCGCAGGGGTGCGCGTTGGACGGCGCGGGCGATGTCGCTGGGGGAGACGATGCCCGCTAGACGGCCGTCGTCGCTCACCACCAGGGCGCGACCGTCGGCGCACTCGTTGAGCCGGGGGAGCAGGTCGTTGAGCTGTTCCCCCGGCCGGGCGAGCACCAGATCGTCGGCCCGGCAGGCCACCTCGGCCAGCGTGGTCGACGTCCGCCGGTCGGCCGGTACGCCCCGCACCCGGTCCACGGTGACCAGGCCGGTCGGTCGGCCATCCTCGGTCAGCGGCAGCGCCGAGTGCCGGTACGCGAAGAGGTAGTGGTCCACGAAGTCGGCGACCGTCATGTCCGCCGAGGCGGTCTGCGGCTGCGGCGTCATCACGTCGGCGACCCGGATTCCGCGCAGCGCGCTTCCGGCGCGGGCCTGCCGCTCCTCCACCCCGGCGGCGCCTATCAGGAACCAGCCGATCAGCACCAACCAGAGCCCGCCGAAGCCGACACCGGACAGGAACCGCCACAGCCCGAGGCCGATGAGCAGCGCGCCGAGCACCCAGCCGGCCCGGGCGGCCACCACCGAGGCCCGGCTCCGATCGCCGGTGGCCTTCCACACCGCGGCGCGCAGCAGCCGGCCACCGTCCAGCGGTGCGGCCGGCAGCACGTTGAAGACCGCCAGGAGCACGTTGATGCCGGCCAGCCACGCGATCGCGCCGAAGAGCAGCCCACCCTGCCCGACCAGCGCGAACAGCAAAGCGATGACACCGAAGAACGCCCCGAGCAGCAGACTGACCAGCGGGCCGACGCCGGCGATCCGCAGCTCCGCGCCGGGGTCGCGCGGCTCGCCCCGCAACTCGGCCACCCCGCCGAACAGCCAGAGCGTGATGCTCTCGACGGTCAGCCCGTTGCGCTTGGCCACCACGGCGTGCGACACCTCGTGGGCGAGCAGGCCGACGAAGAAGACCACCGCCGCGGCCAGACCGGCGAGGGTGTACGCCACGGGCGAGCGGTCCGGGTACGAGCGGGGAAACTGGTTCGCGGCCAGCGCCCACGCGATCAGCGCGAAGATGACCAGAACGCTCCAGTTGACCCCGACCGGCACCCCCGCGATCCGTCCGAGCCGGAAACTTGCCCTCATCCCGGGCTGATACCCCTACTTAGCCTGCCCATGCCAGTCGACGAGGTGGCGTCTCGGTGGGTGTGATCCGTCGACCGTGCCGAGCGAACATCTGTACAAATTCCGTCCGGCCGCGCTCCACCACCCTTAGTCAAGGGTGGTTGACCAGATGCACTGTGTGCGCGAGCGGTGGTCTCCGCTGATCAAGCGCCGAAACGGTAAAGTGCCCAGACTGAGCCGGAACATCGACGGCCAGGGCGGAAGGGTCGGCGCATGCGGGAGGATTCACCGCGCTGGGAGCAGATCAACTCCAGCTCGTACATCTGGGAGCAGGACGGGCTGCGCGAATTGGCCGGCTACCTGCCCGACTCCGACCCGTACCACGTCTGGACGAACGTCGAGTTCGTCGGCGCCGACGGCTCGATCAACGAGGTCGACGCCCTGGTGTTGACCCCGAGCGGGCTCTACGTGCTGGAGCTGAAGCACTGGCAGGGGGAGATCCGCGGTGACGGCACCCAGTGGCTGCGCCGGGCGCCGAATTCTCGACTGATCCCCGAAGACAACCCGTACATTCTGGCTAACCGAAAGGCGAAGCGGCTGGCCAGCCTGATCCGCTACTACGCCAAGCAACACGGACGGCAGCGCGAGACGCCTTATGTCGGGGCGGCGGTCTTCCTCCACGCAAAGGCGATGCGGGCCGACCTCGATGCAATCGGCAGCCAGCACATCTACGGGCTGGAGGGGCATGACTCCGGCCTGCCCGGCCTGAAGAAGCTGCTGCTCGCCCTGCCGCGAAATCCGGACCATCTGGTGGATGAGGCGCGCGGCCGAGACATCGTCGAGCTGGTGCGCGGCGCAAAGATCCGGCCGTCGGTGGCGGACCGCAAGGTCGGTCAACTGCTGCTGCACCCGAAGCCGTTCGCCGAGGGTCTCGGCTGGCAGGACTTCCTCGCCGGGCACGCGCTGGACACGTCGCTGGTGCGTCGGGTGCGGTTCTACCTGACCAGCCGGGCCGCCGAGCATGAGGTTCCGGCGATCCGCAAGGCCGCAGAGCGGGAGTTCCGCCTGCTGCAGGGCATCCATCATCCGGGCGTGGCCCGGGCGCACGATCTGGTCGAGCATTCCTGGGGCCCCGCGGTCGTCTTCGACCACCAACCGGACTGGGTACGCCTCGACCAGTGGCTGCTGCGCCGCGGTGACGCGTTGACCCTGGCCCAGCGACTGCAACTGGTGCAGGATCTCGCCGAGATCATCGACTACGCGCACTCCCGCCGGCTGGCCCACCGGGCGCTCTCGCCCCGGGCGATCTACGTCGGTAACCCGGACGGGCCGCGCCCCACGCTGGTGGTCACCGATTGGCAGACCGGCGGCCGGTTGGCCGGCACGACCCAGCTCACCCGACTGGGCCCGTCGAGCGACCCGGCCAGCCTGGAGCTGTTCTTCGACGACGAGGTCCGTCGCTACCAGGCGCCGGAGGCTGAGAACGCCACCCGGCTGCCGGGCCACCAGCTCGACGTGTTCTCTCTCGGCGCGCTGGCGTACCGGATCTTCGCCGGTGCGGTGCCGGCCGCCACGCCGGAGGAACTCGTCAACGCGGTACGCGACAGTGGCCTGCACCTCGATGCCGCGGTCGACGGCATGCCGCACACGCTGGTCACCTTGGTCTACGACGCGACCCGGGGCGATCCGGCGCAACGGCTGCCCAGCGTCTCCCGGTTCCACAAGGACCTGGAGAAGGTCTGGGAGGAGCTGACCGCGCCGGAGCCCGAGCCGGTTGCCGACCCGCTCTCCGCCCACCGGGGTGACGTGCTCGACGGCGGCCTGGAGGTGAAGGACCGGCTCGGCTCCGGTGCCACGGCCGTCGCCTTCCTGGTCACTCGCGACGGGGAGTCGCGTGACCTGGTGCTGAAGGTTGCCCGCGACGAGCAGCACGAGGAACGGCTGACGGCGGAGGCGCGTACCCTCGCGGGGTTGAAGCACCCCCAGGTGGCCGCGCTGGTCGACGGCCCGGTGCGGGTCGGCGGCCGGACCGCGCTGCTGATGGAGAGTGCCGGGCAGCGGACCCTCGCCGAGGAGCTGCGCGGCGGCCGGCTGGCGCTGGACCTGCTGGAGCGGTACGGCCGGGACCTGCTCGACATCGTCAACTACCTGGACGGCCAGGGTGTCTGGCACCGGGATCTGAAGCCGGCGAACCTGGCGGCCCGACCGCGGCCGAAGGACAAGCAGCCGCACCTGTGCGTCTTTGACTTCTCGCTCTCGTCCGCCCCCGCCGACCAGCTCGGCGCGGGCACTGTCGGCTACCTCGATCCGTTTCTCGGTCCGCCGCGCCGGCTGCGTTACGACGCGGCGGCCGAGCGGTTCGCGGCGGCCGTCGTGCTCTACGAGATGGCGACGGGCGTGCTGCCCCGCTGGGGTGACAACGCCAACCCGGCCGTGGTCAGCGACGAGGTGGCCCTCGACCCGGCGGTGTTCGACCCGGCGGTTGCGGACCGGTTGGTGGAGTTCTTCGGCCGGGCGTTGGCGAGGGACGCGGCGGCCCGGTTCGACACGGTCGACGAGATGACCGACGCCTGGCGGGCCATCTTCCAGCAGGTCCCGCAGCCGGCGGTGACTCCGGTCGGCCCGCTGCCAGCGGCCGTGGGATTGACTCGCGAGTCACCGCTGGAGGTCACCGAGCTGACCGCTCGGGCCCGCTCGGCGCTGCAACGACTCGGCCTGCACACTGTCGGCGAGCTACTGGACGTCGAGCTGTCGGCGCTGACCCGGGCCAAGGGAGTGCCGGACGCGACCCGCAAAGAGATCATCGCCCAGGCGCGGGCGCTGCGCGCCGTGCTGCCCGGCGGCAGCGAGTCGCCCGCCGTCGACGAGCAGCCCCTGGCGCAGGGCGTGGAGGCACTCTGCGCGACCCTGCTTCCCGCCTCGACCTCCCGCAACCACCGGACGCTGGCCGTGCTGCTCGGGCAGACGCCCACCGACGACGGTGAGTTCCTGTGCTGGCCGGCACAGAGTGAGGCGGCCCGGGCCATCGGCCGGAGTCAGCCCCAGATCTCCAAGCTGCTCGCTGCCCAGGCCAGGAGCAACGATCGGGTCGATGTCAACGCGCAGGGGCAGCTCTATCCGGTGGGCATGTCGGCCGAGCGCGCGCTGCGGTTGTCGGTCGGTGGCCTGATCGGCCAGCGGCTGGGGCCGCAGCAGATCCGTGACCGGGTGCACAGCCGATTCCCTCGCGCGGAGCGCGTGCCGGATCGGCCCGCCCTGACCAACCTGCTCGCGGCGGCCGAGGTGCCGCTGACCTGGCACCCACAGGACCGGTTGTACGGGCCGGCGAGCACGCCTGCGTCGGTGACCGGCACCCGCCTGGCCACCACCCACGCGCCGCTGCTCGGGCTGACCGCCGCCGACGAGGTGGGCGAGAAGCTCGCCGCGGCCATCGACCGGCGAGCCTTCCTGGCGGTGCTGGCACCCCTGCGCAGGCTGGTTTCGGCCCGTCGGGCGCTGCTGGCCCGGCTGCCGCTGACCGAAGTGGACGTCACCGCGATCCTGCTGGACCGGCTGCGCGCGCTGGGCTTCCCCTGGGAGGCGATCGTGGCGGCCGACAACAGCTCACCCCTGGACGCCGACTTCCGCAGCCTGGTGGACCTGGTCCGGCATCAGGTGGTGCCGGCGGTCAACGAAGCGATCGCCGCCGCCGACCGACCGGTGTTGATCACCGAGGCGGCGCCGCTGGCCCGCTACGGGCAGCTCGGGCTGCTCCAGGAGATGGCCGACCCGACCCGACCTCGACCGGCCGCCCGGCTGCTGCTGGTGCCGGCTCGTCGACCTGACCCGGCGGTGCTGGACGGGGTGCAGTTGCCGCTCACCTCCCCGGCCAGCCAGTCGCTGTGGCTCGCCGACGACTGGATCGAGTCGTCGGGCCGGGCGGCATCGCCGACGAGTTGAGAGGGAGACGCTCGGCGCGGTGACGCTTCGTCTGTCGCGTGGCGGCTATCGTTGCTGGGCGCCGGGACCGGTGAGCCAGCGAAGGGATCGAACGTGGCAAAACTCGCCCTGAGCCCGGCCGAGGCCGCGCTCTACGAGCTTGTCGGCTCCCGGACCTTCGTGCGCGCGCGCCAGCTGCTTGAGCGTGGGGAACTGCTGGACGTGCAGTGGGATCCGGAGACCGGTCAGGGGCGCGGTCGGCTCGACGGCAGCGTGGCGGGCCAGGTGGCGGCGACGGTGCGGTCGGACGCCGACGGCATGGTCGAGGCGTTGGATGGTTCGTGTACGTGCGGGCAGACCGGCTGTGCCCACCCTGCCGCGCTGGTGCTTGCGACGTTCGCCACGGCCGAACCCCGGAGACCCCGTCCGGCGCGGTCTGCGCCGAGTTGGGAGCGGGCGGTCTCCGCGTTGGTCCGGGACGTCGCCCCGCCGCCGGTTGTGCCGGAGTCGGAGCCGCCGGGTCTCGGCCTGCAGTTCGACGTCGTTTCCCAGGGCTCGGACGCTGCGGCGGGTTTCCAGGTCGAGCTGCGGCCGGTGGTGCCGGGCCGCACCGGCTGGGTGCGGTCCGGGATCAGCTGGTCGACGTTGAGCTACGCCTATTTCGGCCGATCGGCGCAGACCGAACGGCACCGCCGACTGCTCGTCGAGATCTCCCGACTGGCGAGCACAGACACCGACTCCTACCACTACTACGACGGCCATCGGCGGGCGCTCGCGCTACACGAGTTCGCCAGTCGGCGGATCTGGGACCTGCTGGCTGAGGCGGACGAGGCCGGGCTGCCGCTGGTGCAGGCCGGCAAGCGAGCCGGGCCGGTCGTGCTGGGCCGTCCGGCCCGGCTCTCGGTGCAGGTCGGCCGGTCCGATGGGGAGCTGGTGCTGGCGCCGACATTGTCGGCCGGCGGTGCACCGATCCCTGTGTCGCGCGTACTCCTCATCGGCGAACCGGCGCACGGCGTCGCCGGGGTGGGGGAGCTGAGCGGGCCCGACGCCCGATCCGGCGGACCGGCACTCTGGTTGGCGCCGCTGGCCGGGACATTGCTGCCGGGGATGGTGCGGGCGCTCGCCGGGCCGGCGATCCGGATTCCGGCCGCCGAGGAGCAGCAGTTCTTCGACCGCTTCTACCCGGAGCTGCTCCGCCAGGTGGAGGTGTTCGCCGCGGATCCGGCCGTTCAGCTTCCGATGGTAGGGCCGGCCACACTGACCGCGACGGTGAGACCCGAGCCCGATCACCGTCTCCGGGTGGGCTGGGAGTGGCATCGGGTCGTCGGTGGCCGGCGCCATCCCGAGCCGCTGCGGGACGGGGTGGCCGTCGCCGCGGACGAGCGCCGTGCGGAGCTGTTGCGGCGGGTCGTCGACCTGGTCGCCAAGCCGGCGCCCGAGCTCCTGGAGCCGTCCTCGACCGGGCCCCGGCTGGCCGCCTCGGTGAGCCTCGCCGGTGACGCCCTGGTCCGGTTCGTCAGTGACGTCGTGCCGCGACTGGCCGAGCTCGACGGTGTGGAGCTGGCCACTCCCTCGGATGGGACGCTCGACGACTACCAGGAGACACACGCTGCGCCCGCCATCACCTTCGCCGATGGCGGTGATCCCGGCGAGCATGACTGGTTCGACCTGTCGGTGCGGGTCTCCGTCGGTGGGGAGCAGGTCGACTTCGCCGCGCTCTTCGCGGCGTTGGCGCAGGAACAGCAATACCTCATCCTGCCCAGCGGCACCTACTTCGCGCTCGAACGACCGGAGTTCCAGCAGCTGCGGGACCTGATCGCCGAGTCCCGGGCACTCGCGGATGCCCCGCCCGGGGTGTTGCGGGTGGGCCGGTTCCAGGCGGGGCTCTGGGACGAGCTGGCTGAGTTGGGTGAGGTCACCGGCCAGGCCGCGGCCTGGCAGCGGTCGGTACGCGCGCTCAGCGAGGCGGAACCCGCCGCCGAGCAACAGATCCCAGCCGGGGTACGGGCGCAGCTGCGCCCGTACCAGCAGGATGGTTTCCGTTGGTTGGCCACCCTGCACGACCACGGCCTCGGCGGCGTCCTCGCCGACGACATGGGGCTCGGCAAGACCCTGCAGACGCTGGCGCTGATCTGCCACGCGCGCGCCGAGGCGCCGTTCCTGGTGGTCGCTCCGGCCAGCGTCGTCGCCAACTGGGCGAGCGAGGCGGGCCGCTTCACTCCGGAGCTGGACGTCCGGGCGGTCACTCAGACCGTGGCACGGCGCGGCGTGCTCCTGGCCGGGGCGGTGGCCGGCGCGGACGTCGTGGTCACCTCGTACACGCTGTTTCGGCTGGAGTACGACGACTACCGTGCCCTCGACTGGGCCGGGCTGATCCTCGACGAGGCGCAGTTCGTCAAGAATTCGCAGTCCCAGGCGCACCGCTGCGCGAAGCTGTTGCCGGCGCCGTTCAAGCTGGCGATCACCGGCACGCCGATGGAGAACCACCTCGGCGAGCTCTGGGCGCTCTGCTCGATCACCGCACCCGGGCTGCTGCCCCGCGCCGACCGGTTCACCGAGTACTACCGCAACCCGATCGAGAAGGAGCGGGACGCGGAGCGGCTCGCCCAGCTGCGCCGCCGGATCCGGCCGCTGATGCTGCGCCGTCGCAAGGCGGACGTGGCCACGGACCTGCCGGCCAAGCAGGAGCAGGTCATCGAGGTGGAGCTGGACCGCCGGCACCGCCGGGTGTATCAGGCGTACCTGCAGCGGGAGCGGCAGAAGGTCCTCGGTCTCCTAGGCGACCTGGAGAAGAACCGGTTCGAGATCTTTCGGTCGTTGACCCTGCTGCGGCAGGCGAGCCTCGACGTGGCGCTGGTCGACCCGGCGCAGCAGAAGGTGCCAGCGACGAAGCTGGACGTGCTCACCGATCGGATCTCCAGTCTGGTCGCCGAGGGGCACCGCAGCCTGGTGTTCAGCCAGTTCACCCGCTTCCTCGACGCGGCCCGGCAGCGGCTGGAAGCGGACGGGATCGAGTGCAGCTATCTGGATGGGAACACCCGCGACCGGGCCGCGGTGATCGACGAGTTTAAAAGCGGCGGCAACCCGGTCTTCTTGATCAGCCTCAAGGCGGGCGGTTTCGGCCTCAACCTCACCGAGGCCGACTACTGCCTGCTGTTGGACCCGTGGTGGAACCCGGCCGCCGAGAACCAGGCAATCGACCGGACGCACCGCATCGGCCAGACCCGCAACGTCATGGTCTACCGCCTGGTCGCCAAGGACACCATCGAGGAGAAGGTGATGGCGTTGCAGGCCCGTAAGGCGGAGCTCTTCAGCAGCGTCCTGGACGGCGGCGAGTTCGCCTCCGCGCAGCTCACCGCGGGCGATATCAGGAGCCTGCTCGAGTGAACGCGGCCGCGTGGCGTGAGCGGCCGGGGGCGCTTAGTCAGTATGCAGCAGGTATGCTCGGAGTATGACGCGCCGCATCACGATCAGCTTGCCCGACGACGTGGCCGCGTACGTCGAGCGCACGCAGGGCAACACGTCCGGTTTCATCGCCGGAGTCCTTCGCCGGAAGATGCGGGCCGACAATCTCCGTGCGCGGTGGGCGCAGCTCGGCTATATCGTCACCGATGAAGACGTGGAGCGGACAAGGGCTCGCCTGGCAGCCCTCCCACCGATCAGTGACGAGCAGCATGCCCGCAATCTCGAGTGGCTTCGCCAGTTCGACGATGAGGGGACTGCGGCCGCGTGAACGGCCTGGTCCTCGACACCTCTGCTCTTCTCGCCTACGCCTCGGGGACCAGCGTCGAACCTGGTGCGATGCTGACCCTCGCGCAGGAGGACCCGGAGCAACAGGTGTGGGTTCCCGCCCTTTGCCTGGGGCAGGCGCAGCTCGAACTGGCGGGCACTGCAGTCGCCACCATGCTTGACCTGTTGTTCACGGAGGACCGCGACATCCAGGTAGCGGTCTACGACGCGGCCACGAGCCGACGGGTTGCCCGTATCGCCGCGCGTTCACACGTGTCGTTGGATGTCGCGCACGCCGTCGCGACCGCCGCGCTCTACCGCTGCTATCTGGTCACCCGAGACCCGAAGACCGTGTCGCCGGCGATGCCCCCTGGGCTGGAGATCCTCGATATCAGCCTGACCTGGGACTAACACTCCGCTGGGACCTCTGTCTCGGCCGTTCGACGGGGCCGGTCAGGTCGGGCAGGGCTCAGTCGCCATGCCGACAATGCGTGGATGGTGGTCACTCGTCGGGGATAGTGGCGAACGTGGCGAGGCTGACCGACGAGGGCGATGACCCGTACCTCTGGCTGGAAGATCTTGATGGCGCGGACGCCGCCGGGTGGGTGCGGGACCGCAACGCGGAGACCACCGCCGCATTGACCGGAGGCGAGGCGTTCGCCGGGTTGCGGGCCGAGATCCGGCAGGTGCTCGATGCCGAGGACCGTATTCCCTATCCGGGGTGGCGCGGGGATCACCTCTACTACGACTTCTGGACGGACGCGTCGCGCCCGCGTGGGGTCTGGCGGCGGACGACGCTCGATGAGTACCGCCGGCCTGAGCCGGAGTGGGACGTGCTGCTCGACGTCGACGGTTTGGCGGCGGAGGAGGGCGAGAACTGGGTCTGGAGCGGGGTGACAGTGCTGCGGCCCGGCTATGAGCGCTGTCTGATCAGCCTGTCCAGGGGCGGCGCCGACGCCATCGTGGTGCGCGAGTTCGACCTGCTCCGCCGGGCCTTCGTCGAGGACGGCTTCACGCTGCCGGAGGCGAAGAGCCGTGTCTGCTGGATCGATGCGGACCACATCTACGTCGGCACCGACTTCGGGCCGGGGTCGCTGACCTCCTCCGGGTACCCACGCGTCGCGAAACGCTGGCGGCGAGGCACGCCGCTGTCGGCGGCCGACACGGTGCATGAGGGGCGGCCGGAGGACGTCGCGGTGTTCGCCTCACACGATCCAACCCCTGGGTTCGAGCGCGACTTCGTCGTTCGCAGCTTGGACTTCTATCGCACCCAGAGCTACCTGCTGACCGGGGCGGGCGAACTGACCCGGATCGAGGTGCCGGAGGACGCCTGGTGGGAGGTACACCGGGAGTGGCTTTTAATCCGGCTGCGCTCGCCGTGGCTGGTCGGTGGGGTGACCCATCCCTCCGGTGTTTTGCTGGCGACCCGATTCGAGGCGTTCCTCGCTGGTCAGCGGGAGCTGACGGTGCTCTTCCGGCCCGACGCTCGCACGGCGCTGAGCGGCTACTTCTGGACCCGCAACCACCTGATCCTGGCCACGCTGGCCGACGTGCGGAGTCGGCTGGAGGTGCTGACGCCCGGCGAGACGGGTTGGCGGCGGGAGCCGCTCGCGGGGGTGCAGGAGTTCGACCACAGCCGGATCCTGGAGACCGACCCGCACCACGATGACGCCTACCTGCTCGCCTCCGAAGGGTTTCTGCAACCGGCGACGCTGCGGCTCGGCCAGGTCGGCGGCGCGGTCGAGACGCTCAAGCGGGGGCCGGCGTTCTTCGACGCGGACGGCCTGGCGGTACGCCAGTTCTTCGCCACCTCGGCCGACGGAACCCGGGTGCCGTACTTCGTGGTGGGGGAGCCGGGCGCGGCCGGCGGGCCGACGCTGCTCACCGGGTACGGCGGCTACGAGGTCTCCCTGACCCCCTACTACAGCGGGACCATCGGGCGCGGCTGGCTGGCCCGGGGCGGCAGCTACGTGGTGGCGAACATCCGGGGCGGCGGAGAGTACGGCCCCGAGTGGCACCGCGCCGCGCTGCGGGAGAACCGGCCCCGGGCGTACGAGGACTTCGCGGCGGTGGCGGTCGACCTGGTGACGCGCGGGATCACCACGCCGGAGCGGCTCGGCGTCGAGGGCGGCAGCAACGGCGGGCTGCTGATGGGGGTGATGCTGACCCGCTACCCCGCGCTCTTCGGGGCTGTCGTCGCCAGCGTGCCGATGCTGGACATGCGGCGCTACCACCGGCTGCTGGCCGGAGCCTCGTGGATGGCCGAGTACGGCGACCCGGACCGGGAGGCCGACTGGGCCTACCTGCGGGAGTACTCGCCGTACCACAACGTCCGCGGCGGCCGGCTGTACCCGTCGGTCCTGTTCATCACCTCGACGCGGGACGACCGGGTGCATCCGGGGCACGCCCGGAAGATGGCTGCCCGGCTGCGCGAGCACGGCCACGACGTGTCCTACTACGAGAACGTCGAGGGCGGGCACGGGGCGGCGGCCAACAACGAGCAGCGGGCCTTCGTGTGGGCGCTGACGCTGGAGTTCCTGTGGCGAAAGCTGACCGGACAACCCGACAGCCTGCCGCGCCAGGTCTCGCCGGACGACGCGGTTGAGGCGGGAGCGGACCTGGGCGTTGCAGCGCCGGGAGGACGCGGGGGAGAAGGTCGACATCGAGGTGCCGCCGAAGTACAGCTCGGCGGACTTCGCCCGGCCGTCGTACTGGAAGGCGCGCGGCAAGCTTGACGTGCCGAAGGAGCGGTTCATCTCGTACCCGCAGGCGGGGCGGGACAGTGACGGCAGCGAACTGCTCGGCTGGGCCGGGTGGGACCACTTGGCGCAGGCGCAGGCGCTCGCCACCATCTACCTTGACCGGAAGACGCAGGAGGCGTGGCCGGCGCATCGGCTGCTACCGCTGCTCGCCGGGTTGATGGAGATCGAGCCGTGGCTGCACCAGTGGCACTCCGGCGATCAGCCCGGATTCCCCGGATCGCCGGCCGAGTTCTTCACCGACTTCATCAACGCCGAGCTGTCCCAGCTCAGCTCCGACCGCTCGGCGCTGGCGCTACTGCACGGCGTGCCGGAGCTTCCGTGACTTTGGCGAGCGCCAGCGTGAATACCCAAGTCAATCCCTGTCAAAGTTGGCGGGCGCATGCGGGCGGTGTGTAGACTGAATCAAACGACATGATCATGATTCACTGCTTGGGGGTAGGTCATGGCCAGGGTCGATGTAGGTGTGTCGATTGAGCGTGCCAGGGTGGCTGCCGGCCTCAGCCAGCGAGCCCTTGCGGACCGGACGGGCATTTCCCAGGCCACCCTGTCACGGATAATCTCCGGCGACCGGGCGGCGAAGATCCCCGAGATTGTGGCGATTGCGTGGGCGACGGGGCAGACGGTGGCCCAGCTCACCGGGGCGCAGACGGTTGCCGACCGCGCCCAGTACGCGGCTCGGGCCACCAACGCTTCGGGGATGGAAGAAATGCGTCAGGCGCTTCTGCACTTCCTGGAGCTGGACGACTACCTCGATGAGCAGGCCATTCCGGCCACGATCTGACCTTGGTGGAAGACCGTGAACGCTGAAGCCGAAGGGTGTGCTGCTGCCACCCTTTTCCGCAGAGAGCACCGCTTGGGCGTGCAGCCTCTGGGTGATCTCATTGCGATCATCGAGCAGGCGACTGGGATTGATGTGGCCGTGCTCGATGCCGGACCGGACGAGCACGGCCTGACGATGCGAGACCCGAAGCGCAACACGATGTTCATCGGGGTTGCCCGCTCCCGGAGACCGATTCGGCAGCGCAGCACGCTGGCTCATGAGCTCGGCCACGTGCAGTTCGGAGACTGGGCGGACGCCGACGCGGGCGACCTGAGCGCTCGGTCCCCTGCCGAGATCCGGGCCGATGCCTTCGCCAGGCACCTGCTTCTCCCCTCGGACGGCCTCCGGGATTTCCTCGGCGACCGAGAGCAGGCAGCGACGCGGTCCACCCTCTCCGTGGTCGTCCAGCGATTCCTGGTCTCACCCGCCGTCGCAGCCATCGCGCTGCACCAGGGCGGGTACATCAACGCCACCACCAAGACGGAGTGGATGGCCCTCTCCACACCCCAGCTTGCGGTGCGCTTCGGGTGGATCGACCAATACCACGCACTGCAGGCCGACTCCGACAAGCGGCGGGCTCCGCAACGTCTGCTCGCCCGCGCGACCAAGGGCTACGTGGAGGGCGTGCTCCCCGTGCAGGCCATCGCCAACCTGCGTGGCATCGCCGCAGAGGCCGCCGAAGCGGAGCTGCGGGAAGCGGGCGTGGTGCCTGTCGACCGTCCGATCGCCTGGGCCGATCCCGCTGAGCTGCCGGAGGTTCCGATCGACCTGGCGGCGCTGGACGAGGACCTGAGCGCGCCAGACGACCCGCCGGACCGGACGATCGAGACAGACGCACGATGAGTCAACGGCCGATCATTGACGCTGGGCCCAGCCTGAACTTCCTCTCGATAAACCGAGAGCGGCTCCTGATCGGCATTCTCGGCCCGCTCAGCGCCCCGGAGACGGTCCAGTCGGAGGTCATGCGCAAGTCTCGGGACGACCCGCGCTTCCGTCCCGCCGCGACAGTGTGGCGAAAGCTGGCACCGCGCTGGCTACAGATTCTCTCCGACGACGAGACACCCGAACTCGCCGCAGTGGTCCACCGGATCACCCGGCAACCCATGCACGAGCGGCTGAAGCAGTCGAGAGACCTGGGCGAGGTAATGGTAGTGGCGCACGCTGTGGTCGCTGCCGAAGCTGGCGAGTCGATGACCGTGCTCATTGACGATGGGGCAGGAGCGCGCCTAGCCACCTCGGAAGTAGGCCGACTGCAACGGCTTCGAGCTCAAGGCCGTGCGGTGGGATCGATCAGGCTGGTGAACACGCTGACAGTCCTCGAACGCGCGGCAGGCAGCGAGCACGTCCCGGACAAGACTGCGATGCGCGACGTCTACGATCGGCTACGCGGTCTCGATGACGGCCTGCCGCCGGTTGATACGACGAACCTCATGTCGACCGCCTGCTGGCGGTAAGCGGCCGCAGTCGAGCCAGCGGGCCGTAGCCACACGACGGCGTTCCCGGCAGCCTTCTCGTGTGGGGCTATCTCGGGTTGATGTATATGCCTCATCCGGTGCGCGCGCTATCGACCACACGCGGGTCGTGACGCCCGAGTTGGCGGGGCCCGCTGTCTCAGCGTTCGCAGTGTCCGTCTACAAAGGTCGACGATCTCGCCCAATCGTCGGGGCCTGCGGGGTCACGTACGCAAGATCGGTGAGCCAAGATCTTTAGCTGTACCGATCAACGCGTAGCTTCCTCGCCTGCTCCATGCGGGAGGCAGCGCGACGAGACTGCCGGGAGACCCCTCAACGTGATCAACAAGTTCGCCGGACGCTGTGGTAAGTGCGGACAGTGGGTGGCAGCCGGAGCCGGGCAGGCTCTCAGGCTCGGCGGCCGCTGGAATTCGTTCCACCACGATTGCGCGCCGATCCAGGCCGCGCCGCCGGTGGGGAATCACCGAGGGTGGCACGACATGCCTGTCGTCGGTTTCGACATCGAGGGCACTGACGGCGAGCCACAGGACACGCGGATCGTGTCCGCAGCCTTGGTCTACGCCGACGGCACGGCCAAGACCTGGCTGATCAATCCGGGGGTGCCGATTCCGGCGGACGCCATCGCCATCCACGGCATCACCGACGAGCTGGTGCGCGACGCCGGGGCGGCACCCCGTGAGGCGTTGGCCGAGCTCAGCACCGAGATCGCCAAGCTGATCGTGAACGGCACACCGCTCGTCGCCTTCTGCGCTCACTACGACGTCACGGCGCTCCACACCGAGTTGGCCCGGCACGGTCTGCCGGCGGTGGAATGGGAGCGGGCCAGCATCATCGATCCGTCGATCCTGCACCGGGAGGTTGAGCCCGACTGGTCCGGAGGGTGGCGGCTGGGCGACCTCTCTAGGTACTACGAGGTCGAGTTGACGAACGCCCATGATGCCGCGAGCGACGCGCGGGCGGCTGCCGAATTGGCGGTATCAATCGCGACCCGCCATGAGCGGATCGCCCGGATGCGACCCGATGATCTCCACCAGGCGCAGGTCACCTGGTTCGCCGAGCAGAAGCGCGAGCTGCAGGCCTTCTTTGACAGGCAGGGGCGAGACGAGAAGGTGAGCCTGGAGTGGCCGTTGGAGACCAGGCGGCGCCGGTAGGCGCTGCGACACCTCCGAGAACAGCGGCCGTCGGTGATGTCGCTCAGCGCCCGATCGCGACTGCCGTGAAGTGGTAGTTGCCGGGGCCGACTGACTTGTCGAGGGCGCGGATGATCCGGTCGGGGTTGTCGTACGGGCCTTGCTGGAAGTAGGGCTTGCCGCCCAGACCGAACGTGATCAGGCTCGGCGGGTCCCACGTTCCGAGGTGGGGTGCGCTGCTGTAGAAGTCGCGATGCGGGTCGAAGCCGAGGCCGTGGGCGTAGTCGACGGCCCCGAAGACCAGGTGTCGGGCGAGGTCGATGGGTGCCTTGACCGCCCCGGATTCGTAAGCCTGGAAGAAGTCGCCGAGGAAGTACGGCAGCTCGTCCAGGTCGGTCGTCGTAGGCGGCACGGCGTTCTTGACACCGAGGCAGTAAGTGTCGACCAGGAACCCGCAGGTGGTCACGGCGTCGCCGTCGGCGCGGGCGACCGCGACGCTGACCAGGCCTGCTCCCATCGCCATCGGTGGAAGTGCGTCATCGTCGATCCAGTCGGCGGGCCGCTCCGTGATAGTCAGGCCGTTGCTCCACTGACGGCTGATCCAACAGCCCACGAGCGGGAGTTCCGAGGGGTGAACGCGGCCTGGTCGCGTAACGGCCACACCACGGACGAGTTTGGTGGCCACGGCACGGGTGACGCCGAGCTCCCGGGCGATCTGTTTGGGCGTCCTGCCGGCTGCCCGGAGCGCCTGTGCCTGTGCCTTCAGCTCGTTCGATTCCACCGGGCCATCTTGATGTCGCCCCCGCCGGGCGTCAACGCCGGCACGCGGTTGCGGGGTGTCGCCGATGCTCGCGGTCAGCCCAGAACTTGATGTACTGCGGGACTGCTCGGCCGCTGCCTTGCAGGGTGATGGCGGCCTCCACCAGCCGCTGTTTGCCCTGCTCGGCTCGGTTGATGGCTCGGCAGCCGGGATCGGGAGACGACAAAGGGATGCCGCTTCGGCAACCGGATGGCATCCCTTCGAGTAGGAGGTGTCAGCGGCCGAGCGTCTCCTGCTTGACGCTGGCGACGAAGGTCGACCAGGCGGTCGGGCCGAACGTCAGCACCGGGCCGGTCGGGTCCTTGCTGTCTCGCAGCCCGACCTTGCCCGCCAGGTTGTCCGCAACTTCGACGCAGTTGCCGGAGCCGTTGCTGCGGGTGCTCTTGCGCCAGGTCACCGGGGCCTGGTTGACCTCTTCCACCCGCGCCGTCCTCTCATAGCTCGTCGAGCGCCCCCTGGATCAGGTCGCGCGACTCGCGAGCGCTGGCCGCTGTGGCGACCAGGTGCTCGAAGACGCGGCTGTACTCCCTGACCTGTTGGCCTTCGAGATAGAGGCTACCCGCGCGGGTCTCGACGTAGACGACCCCCGGATCGGCCGGCTCGGGGAAGGTCAGCACGCTGAAAGCGCTGCCCATCGACCCGTATTCGCCTGCCCCGAAGGTCAGGATCTGGATGGTGCGGCCGGGTCGGTCCGCCTCCTTGGCCAGCCGCTGCAACTGTGCCTGGAACGCCTCGGCGCCGCCGACCGGCCTCCGCAGGGCTGCCTCGTCCAGCACCACCCAGAGCTTCGGCGGACTGTCGTTGTTCTGCCGGCGCATCCGCAACTCCACCCGCCGATCCACCTCGTCGCCGGGGGCGTCCGGATGCTCGGCACGGATGACCGCGCGGGCGTAGTCGGCCGTCTGGAGCAGGCCGGGGATCAGTTGCGGCTCGAAGGCGCGGATCTCCGAAGCTTCGGCCTCCAGTCCGACGTAGACCTCGAACCAGTCGGGCAGCACGTCGTCGTACGCCTGCCACCAGCCGCGCTTGCGGGCGTCGCGGGCGACCTGGACGAGCGCGTCCACCTCTTCGCCCTCGACGCCGTACAGCTCAAGGAGGCCACGGGCGACCGGTGGCATGACGGAGACCTGGGCGTTCTCGATGCGGCTGATCGCCGACTTCGAGATGCCCACCTCCTTGGCGGCCTGGTCGGCGGTCATGCCGGTTTGCTCACGGAGGCGACGAAGCGCGGCAGCCAGGCGTCGACGTCGGACGGTCGGACTTCCAGTCATGCCCGTCAGTGTGACGGAACGAGACAGGCTTCGCAACGAACCACTCCCAGATCGGGAGTTGCATAAAGGGTGCGGTTCGCTGCACGATGAATGAGGCCACGAATCGCCTGAGTCACGAACAGTGCTCGCCTTTCGGGCTACTCGACTGGCCCTGCTTCCGTACTGCTGATTGAAGGCTGCGGTGGCAGGTGCCGGGGTGGGTCCGTCGGTGCGCGGCGGGCCGATGGGCCCGCCCTTCCACAGGTCAATCTCGACGGTGAGAGGCAGGTCCTGTCATGCGCGTCTTCTTCCGGCGTGCCCGGCGTCGTCAGCGGTCGGTCAGCGGGCCGACCTGCTACCGCTCGGCGGCCTACCATCCGCTGCGCCCCTGGCAGGTGCGCGAGCGCGCTGCGCCGCTGGCAGTCCGAGCAGGCCCGGGCCCGCAACGAGCGGGGGTACGACCGGTGACCGAGCGCTGGGTCATCCACCTGCCGGTGGTCGCGAACGACCTGCTCTCCGCCCAGCGCCTCGCCCGGGTGGTGGCGCACTGGACCCACGTCCTGCCGCAGACCGACCCGGGCGGCACCACCGTCTCGGCGGAGGACGACCAGGACGTACGCCACTGGGTCTTCTGCGACCGGATCATGCCCGGCGGCCCGCGGTGCCTGCTCCGGTCCGACCACGACGGCGCGTGTTCCCGGCGGTTCCGCTGGCGGTGACCGGCCGGGC
>NZ_JBFAPG010000036.1:0-24350 GCF_040675595.1 Micromonospora sp. NPDC049580 | reverse complement strand
GTCGTGCTCAGTGCTTGTCGTCCTGGTCGGGGTGCGCGAAGTTGAGGTGCTCCGGAGGCATCGGGAAGGTCACGTCGTCGCCGAACGGCGACGGCGCGGCGGCCCGGTCGAAGGTGAGCTCGGTCAGCGGCAGCCGGCCCCGGTCGTCGACCGCCGGCGCGGTGGGGTGCGGCACCTCCCGGTGCCAGTTGACGCCGCTCTGCGCCTGCGCCTCAGCCTGCGGGTCGTGCGAGCCACCCGCGTGCGAGTGCCCCCCGCCCCGGCTCGTTCCCGGCAGGCTCGCCGAGCCCGGACGGGCGGTGGTCACGCTGGTCTGGGGCGTCTCGCCCCGACGGAAGATCTTGCTACCAAGCCACACAAGGGGATCGTACCTGCGGTCGACGACGCGTTCCTTCATGGGGATGATCCCGTTGTCGGTGATCTTGATGTGCTCGGGGCAGACCTCGGTGCAGCACTTGGTGATGTTGCAGAAACCGAGGCCCTGTTCGGCCTGCGCGTACTCCCTGCGGTCGGTCCGGGCGTCCAGCGGGTGCATGTCCAGCTCGGCCGCCCGGATGAAGTACCGCGGGCCGGAGAACGCCTGCTTGTTCTCCTCGTGGTCGCGGATCACGTGGCAGACGTTCTGGCACAGGAAGCACTCGATGCACTTGCGGAACTCCTGCGAGCGCTCGACGTCGACCTGCTGCATCCGGTAGTCGCCCGGGGCGACGTCCGCCGGAGGGGCGAACGCCGGGGTCTCCCGCGCCTTCTCGTAGTTGAACGAGACGTCGGTGACCAGGTCCCGGATGACGGGGAAGGTCCGCAGCGGCGTGACGGTGACGGTCTCCTCGTCGCCGAAGGTCGACATCCGGGTCATGCAGCCCAGTCGCGGCTTGCCGTTGATCTCCATCGAGCAGGAGCCGCACTTGCCGGCCTTGCAGTTCCACCGGCAGGCCAGGTCGGGCGCGTCGGTGGCCTGCAGGCGGTGGATGACGTCGAGGACGACCTCGCCCTCGTTCACCTCGACCATGTAATCCTGCAGGTCGCCGCCGGTCTCGTCGCCCCGCCAGATCCGGAACTGACGCTTCGCGCTCATCGGTTGTCCGCCTCTCCAGCGTCGGCGACGGAAGCGTCGAAGTCGGCGAGCTCCTCGTCGGTGAGGTACTTGGCCAGCTCGGCCCGGTCGAAGAGGCTGATCAGCTCCGGCCGCATCTTCGGCAGCGGCTTACGGGTCAGCCGTACGCTGTCGCCGTCCAGCGAGCAGACCAGGTTGACCTGCCGCCACTTCGGCTCCATCGCCGGATAGTCCTCCCGGGTGTGCCCGCCGCGCGACTCCTGCCGCTCCAGCGCCGCCTTCGCGGTGCACTCCGAGACCACCAGCATGTTGCGCAGGTCCAGGGCCAGGTGCCAGCCCGGGTTGTAGCGCCGGCCGCCGGCGGCGCTCACCTTGGCGACCCGCTCGCGCAGCTCGGCCAGCCGCACCAGCGCGTCGGCCAGCTCGCCTTCGCGCCGGATGATGCCGACGAGATCCCCCATGACCGCCTGGAGGTCCTGCTGGAGGGTGTACGGGCTCTCGCCGGTGTCCCGTTGCAGCGGCGCCAGGGCGGTCTCCACCGCCGCCTCGACCGCGTCCACGGCCACCTTCGGCCGGGCGGCCAGCCCGTCGGCGTAGCTGGCCGCGTGCCCGCCCGCCCGCTTGCCGAAGACCAGCAGGTCGGACAGGGAGTTGCCGCCCAGCCGGTTGGAGCCGTGCATACCGCCGGAGACCTCACCGGCGGCGAACAGCCCGCGTACGTGGCCGAAGGCGGCGCCCGAGTCCGGGTCCACCTCCACGCCACCCATCACGTAGTGGCAGGTCGGCCCGACCTCCATCGGCTCGGCCGTGATGTCGACGTCGGCCAGCTCCTTGAACTGGTGGTACATCGAGGGCAGCCGGCGGCGGATCTCGTCGGCCGAGCGCCGGCTCGCGATGTCCAGGAAGACACCGCCCGCGGGGGAGCCCCGCCCGGCCTTGACCTCACTGTTGATCGCGCGGGCCACCTCGTCGCGGGGCAGCAGCTCCGGCGGACGCCGGTTGTTGTCCGGGTCGGTGTACCAGCGGTCCGCCTCCTCCTCGGTCTCCGCGTACTGCTTGCGGAAGACGTCGGGGACGTAGTCGAACATGAACCGCTTGCCCTCGGAGTTCTTCAGCACGCCGCCGTCGCCGCGGACCGACTCGGTGACCAGGATGCCCTTCACCGAGGGCGGCCAGACCATGCCGGTCGGGTGGAACTGGAGGAACTCCATGTTGATCAGCGTCGCCCCGGCGCGCAGCGCCAGGGCGTGCCCGTCCCCGGTGTACTCCCAGGAGTTCGACGTGACCTTGTAGGAACGCCCGACACCGCCGGTGGCCAGCACCACGGCCGGCGCCTCGAAGAGGATGAACTCGCCGGACTCGCGGTAGTAGCCGAAGGCGCCCGCGACCCGGTCGCCGTCGAGCAGCAGCTCGGTGATGGTCGTCTCGGAGAACACCCTGATCCGGGCGTCGTACGAGCCGAACTCGCGCTTGTCCTCCTGCTGGAGCGAGACGATCTTCTGCTGGAGGGTGCGGATCAGCTCCAGGCCGGTCCGGTCGCCCACGTGCGCCAGTCGGGGGTATTCGTGTCCGCCGAAGTTGCGCTGGGAGATCTTGCCGTCCTTGGTGCGGTCGAAGAGCGCGCCGTACGTCTCCAGCTCCCAGATCCGCTGCGGCGACTCCTTCGCGTGCAGCTCGGCCATCCGGAAGTTGTTGAGGAACTTGCCGCCGCGCATGGTGTCGCGGAAGTGCACCTGCCAGCTGTCCCGGCTGTTCACGTTGCCCATCGCGGCGGCGGCGCCGCCCTCGGCCATCACCGTGTGCGCCTTGCCGAACAGCGACTTGGAGATGATCGCGGTCTTCTTGCCGGCGAGCCGGGCCTCGATGGCGGCGCGCAGGCCGGCGCCGCCGGCCCCGATGACGACGACGTCGTAGTGGTGTCGTTCGATGCGAGTGGTAGTGGTCATGTCAGGGGCCCTTTAGTTGATGAACCGCAGGTCGTTGAACCAGCCGGCCGCGAGCGCCATGACGTAGAAGTCGGTAAGCGCGAGGGTGCCGAGGGTGATCCAGGCGAGCTGCATGTGCCGGACGTTCAACGCCGAGACGAAGGTCCAGGCCCGGTAGCGCACCGGGTGCTTGGAGAAGTGCTTGAGCCGCCCGCCGATGATGTGCCGGCAGGAGTGGCAGGAGATGGTGTACGCCCAGAGCATCACCACGTTGAGCAGCAGGACGAGGTTGCCCAGGCCGAAGCCGAAACCCTTCGGCGAGTGGAAGGCGAGGATCGCGTCCCACGTGTTGATCAGCGAGATGATCGCGGCGGCGTAGAAGAAGTAGCGGTGCAGGTTCTGGCCGAGCAGCGGGAAACGGGTCTCACCGGCGTACTCCTTGTGGCCGTCCGGGACCGCGCAGGCCGGCGGCGACAGCCAGAACGACCGGTAGTACGCCTTGCGGTAGTAGTAGCAGGTGAGCCGGAACAGCAGCAGGAACGGCAGGGTCAGCGCGGCGTCCGGGATGACCCACCAGCCGGGCAGGAACCGGCCGAAGTGTGAGGCCTCCTCGACGCACCGGTCCGTCACGCACGGGGAGTAGAACGGGGTCAGGTAGTGGAACTGGTCCACCCAGTACCACTTGTGCATGAAGACCCGGACCGTCGCGTACGCGACCCAGGCGCTGAGCCCGATCACGGTGATCAGCGGGGCGAACCACCAGCGGTCGGTACGCAACGTCTTCGCCGCGATGGCGGCGCGCGCCCGCGCTCCCCGCGGCCTCGTTGCCGTTGAAGTCATTCGAGTCGTCTCCTCGACGGGCCCGTACGGGCGGGCTGGTCTCTCTCCGGTCGGCACGCGGACCGGCGAACCCGCACCCGCTGCCACGTCATGCGCACACCAACGACCACGCCGGATCGACCGACGCAGCTAAGTGACACACGTTACGCCGATCTCTGCGAGCCGTCCGCGCAAGGGAGTGTCCCGTGTGTCTGGCCTGCGGAAAAGCCCTCAGCGCGCGGGTTTGCGGCGCGTCGTCGAGAAACGTCAGCCGGAGGCGCCGCCGGTGAAGTGCCAGGACGCGAGCCGCACCGACGGCGCCGCCCACCAGGCACCGTCCACCCGGTCCGGTTGACGCACCGCCCGCGAGCCCAGCCCGAGCACCGCGCCCGGCCCGAGCGCCCGAGGGTACGACTCGGTGAACCGCAGGTCGCGGACCGCCCGGACGACCGTGCCGTCCTCGATCAGCCAGACCCCGTTGCGGGTCAACCCGGTGACGACGAGGCTCTTCGGGTCGAGCACCCGCGTGTACCACAGATCGGAGACCAGCAGCCCGCGCCGCACCCCGGCGACCAGCGCCGCGGTGTCCGTGTCCACCACCGCGCCGGCCGCCGTGCCCGTGGTGCTCCGGCCCACCGCGCTGGCCGGGCCCACCGCCGCGGGAGAGAGCCGCAGGTTGCGGGCCATCGGGCCCCAGGTGGCGCCGCCCGCGATCGCGTGCCCGGTGGACTCCGCGCCCGCCTCGGCGGCCGTCCGCCGGTCGTGCGCGACCGCCCGCGTGGTGCCCGCCTCGACCAGGGTCACCGCCCGCCGGCCGGTGCCCTCGGCGTCGAACGGCAGACCCGACGCGCCCAGCGGGTCATCCACCAGGGTCACCTGTCGGTCGAACTGGGCCGCGCCCGGCTCGGCGAAGGACTGCCGCTCCGCGTACCGCTTGCCGTTGAAGCCGAACCAGGAGAGGTTCTGCAACAGGTCCGCCACGGCGGCCGGCTCGAACACCACCTCGTAGCGCCCCGGCGGCAGCTCGACCGGGTCGGCCGCCGCCTGCGCCTTCGCGGCGGCGTGCGCGCCCAGCTCCGCACCGTCGAGGTCGGACAGCCGGTCGACGCAGCGTCGGGCCACCCCGTCCGCGCCGTCGCGCCGGGCGATGCCGTCCATCGCCGCCTCCGCCGAGCGACCGTACGCGGTGTGCCCGGCCGAGTTGGCGAACGCCGACGAGCGGTGCGCGGTGCGGCAGTATCCGGCCGTGATGAGGCTCCCGGCGGCGGCCACGAACGCGCCGACCCGGTCGGCCCGCTGGTCCGGCTCGGCGTGGGCGGTGGCCTCGTCGACGGGCGGTGCGTCCGGTGTGGGCGTCGGCGGGGCCAGCCCCGGCCAACCCGGGTCGGGCGGGCAGAGCCGCGCCGCCGCCAGGGTGCGCTCGACCAGCGCGCCCAACCCGTCGGTGGTGACCACGCTGCCGCTGCCGGCGGCGGTCCGTCCGTCGACGTGCACCCGCAGCCGGACGCCGACGGTGGACTCGGCGACGTTCTGATGGATGGCCGAGTTGGCGAACCGGGTCAGCGCCAGGTCCGCCCGGGTCACCACCGTCTCGGCCTGCGCGGCCGGCCCGCCGAGACGCCGAACCAGCTCGATGACCTGCCCGGCCAGCTCCAACTCCGTCGAACCACTCACGGCAGCTCCTTCAGTCGCGACTGCGCGGCTCGCACGGCCTTCACGCCGACACCCCCACGCGGACGTTGCGGAAGCGGGCCGGCGCGGCCGGATGGCCGGTGTGCCCGATCTGGCCCGGCTGGCCCTTCCCGCAGTTGGGCGTCCCCCAGGGCACCGTCTCGCCGGAGAGCATGTCCATCGAGCGCCAGAAGAGCGGGCCGATCCCGGTGTACGTGGGATTGCGCAGCATCCGCCCCCGGCGACCCTTCTTGATCTCCCAGCCGACCTCGCAGCCGAACTGGAAGTTGAGCCGCTTGTCGTCGATCGACCAGGACCGGTTGAGGTCCATCAGCACGCCGTCGTCGGTGGCCGCGATGATCTCCTCCAGGGTGTGCGGGCCGGGTTCCAGGCCGACGTTGGTCATCCGCACCATCGGCAGCCGGGCCCATCCGTCGGCCCGTACGCTGCCGCCGTAGTCGAGGCCCGCCATGGCCGCCGAGTCCCGGCCGGCGAGCACTCCCACCCAGCGACCGTCGCGCACCGCGTCCCGCTTGACCGCCGGTGAGCCCTCGTCGTCGAAGCCGAAGCTGCCCAGCGCGCCGGGGATCGTCGGGTCGATCGTGATGTTCATCAGCTCGGAGCCGTAGAGCAGCGAGCCGAGCTGGGCCAGGTCCAGCCAGGACGTGCCGGCGAACGCGGCCTCCCAGCCGAGGATCCGGTCCAGTTCGATGGCGTGCCCGACCGACTCGTGGATCTGCAGGGCCAACTGCTCGCCGCCGAGGATCAGATCCGTCTCGCCGGCCGGGCAGGGCGGCGCGGTCAGCAGCGCCCGGGACTCCTCGGCGATCTGCGCGGCGTGTGCGGCCAGGTCGAGCGACTCGACCAGTTCCCAGCCGGTGGTGCCGTACTGCCCGCGGTAGCTGGGCCAGGAGCGCCGCTGTGTCTCGCCGTCACCGATCGAGGTGGCCGAGATGCCGCCGCCGCACTCGCGGATCCGCTGGTCGATCCGGTGGCCCTCGCTGGAGACGAACCACTTCGCGGTGTCCCAGATCTGGTACAGCCCCTCGGCCAGGTCCGCGCCGTGCTCGGCCATCGTGCGGGTCGCGCCGACCAGCAGGTCGCCCTTGTCCGACAGGGGCACCCCGAGCGGGTCGATCCGGCAGTCCGAGGCCCAGCTCGCCGCGACCGCCTCGACCGCGACCAGGTCGACCGGCGGGCCGGGCACCCGCGCGCTCGCCATCGCGGTCCGGGTCGCGCGCCGGCCGGCGTCGCGGGCGGCGGCGTCGGACAGATCGGGTACGGCGTGAAAGCCCCAACTCGCGCCGACCAGCGCCCGGACGCCCAGCCCGATGCTCTCGTCCTGGGTCAGCTCCTCCACGTCGCCGTTGCGCGCGGTCATCGACTCGTAGCGGCGGTGCATCACCCGCGCGTCGGCGTACCGCGCTCCCGCGTCGAGGGCGGCCTGGACGGCGGCGGTGGCCGCGTCGAACTCGGTCATGGACCGACCCTAGGCCAGCCGACCGACACCCGTCAGGGGACGAGATCCTCTGGCCGGATAGTGGCCCGCACTGGCTCGGTCAGTTCCAGAACCTCGCCGCGCTTCGTCGTTGCCCTCTCCACGTAGTGGCCACCCTGCCGCTGGTAAAGGCGCATGGCACCCGTCCCCTGCTCCACCAGCAGATACCACTCAATGCCCGCTGCGGCGTAGTAATGCATCTTGAGGACCTTGTCGGTGGAGGCGTTGCTCGGCGAGATGATCTCGCAGACCAGTCGCACATCAGCTGACTCGATGTTGGGCTCGTCGAGATCGACTGCGTTGGTGACGACGAGATCAGGAATCGGTATTCGACCTGGTCGGAGCCGGACGTTCACCGCCTCCAACAGCTCAAGGTCGGCTGCCTCCGCGGCTGCTTCCAGGATATTGCCGAGCTTGCGGGAGATTCGTTGATGCCGTGGGGTGGGTCCTGGGGTCACGTGGAGGCTCCAGTCGAAGAGTTCGACGCGATCCTGCGTCTCGCCGAGGGCGAGGAACTCCTCTTCGGTCCACGGACCTTCGTGATCGAACACCGCCGCGGTCATGGGTCACCTCCACCTCGTGCCACGGACATCCTCTGCTGGCTGCTCGCCCAATGATCGCACTTGACGTGCGATCAGAGCCATGAACGGGCGTGGATGGCGAGGTGACAGGGGATGCGGGGCCGATGCGGACTCGTTACGCTCGGGCCCGCTGACACGTGCCGACTTTGTAGCTTATTTTCACCCTCGGGACTTTGTTGTAAGTTCTCTTCGTCACTGAGGGAGGTGGCCGTGGACAGCTCGGAACCGTCGCCGTCCGGGGACCCGGACGACCGTCCCGCCGTGCCGGCACAGCGCTCCGACCAGGACGCCTACCTGCGGGTGAGTGACCTGCGGGTCCGGTTCGACACCTCCGACGGCGTGGTGCGCGCGGTTGACGGGGTGTCGTTCGCCGTCGAGCGGGGCCGCACTCTCGGCATCGTCGGCGAGTCCGGCTCCGGCAAGAGCGTCACGTCGCTGGCCATCCTCGGCCTGCACGACCCCAAGCGGGCCACCATCACCGGCGAGATCTCCGTCGGCGGCCGGCAGCTGGTCGGCCTGCCCGACGAGGAGGTACGCCGGCTGCGCGGCCGGGACATGGCGATGATCTTCCAGGATCCGCTGTCCGCGCTGCACCCGTACTACAGCGTCGGTCGGCAGATCGCCGAGGCGTACCGGGTGCACCACCCGAAGGCCAACCGGCGCGAGTCCCGCCAGCGCGCGGTGGACATGCTGGACCGGGTCGGCATCCCGCAGCCGGCCCGCCGCTTCGACCAGTACCCGCACGAGTTCTCCGGCGGGATGCGCCAACGGGCGATGATCGCGATGTCCCTGGTCAACGACCCCGCGCTGCTGATCGCCGACGAGCCGACCACCGCGCTGGACGTCACCGTGCAGGCGCAGATCCTGGACCTGCTCGCCGACCTCCAGGCCGAGTTCCACTCCGCGATCATCCTGATCACCCACGACCTCGGCGTCGTCGGCCAGGTCGCCGACGAGGTGCTGGTGATGTACGGCGGGCGGGCCGTCGAGCACGGCAGCGTCGAGCAGGTGCTCCGCTCGCCGCAGCATCCGTACACCTGGGGGTTGCTCTCCAGCGTGCCGTCGCTGCACGGCGACGCGGACGCGGACCTGGTGCCGATTCCCGGCAACCCGCCCAGCCTGATCAACCTGCCGACCGGCTGCGCCTTCCACCCACGCTGCCGTTACGACGACCGCGTCGGCGACCGGTCCCGCACCGAGGTGCCCGAGCTGCGCCCGGCCGGGGCCGACGGTCACCTGGTGGCCTGCCACCTGAGCGCCGAGGAACGCGCCGCGATCTACGCCGAGAACGTGGCATCCGTGGGAGTGGCCCGATGACCGACGAACCACTGCTGCGCGTGCGCGGACTGACCAAGCACTTCCCGGTCCGCCAGGGGTTGCGCGGCACCGGCCTGGTGCGGGCGGTCGACGGTCTCGACTTCGACGTACGCCCCGGCGAGACGCTCGGCCTGGTGGGGGAGTCCGGCTGCGGCAAGACGACCACCGGCCGGATGCTGGTGCGGCTGCTGGAGCCGACGGCCGGCACCATCGAGTTCGACGGGCGGGACATCACCCACGCCGGCCGCCGGGAGCTGCGCCCGCTGCGACAGGAACTTCAGATCATCTTCCAGGACCCGTACGCGTCGCTGAACCCCCGGCACACCGTCGGCCGGATCGTGGCGATGCCGTTGCAGGTCAACGGGATCAAACCGCCGGGCGGGATCAAGGCGCGGGTGCAGGAGCTGCTGGAGCTGGTCGGGCTGAACCCGGAGCACTACAACCGGTATCCGCACGAGTTCTCCGGCGGCCAGCGCCAGCGCATCGGTATCGCCCGCGCGCTGGCCCTGCGGCCCAAGCTGATCGTCGCCGACGAGCCGGTGTCCGCCCTGGACGTCTCGATCCAGGCGCAGGTCGTCAACCTGCTGCGCGACCTGCAACGGGAGCTGGGCCTGGCGTTCGTGTTCATCGCGCACGACCTGGCCGTGGTCCGGCACTTCTGCCAGCGGGTAGCCGTCATGTACCTGGGGCGGATCGTGGAGATCGGCGACCGGGCGGACATCTACGAGCGCCCGCAGCATCCGTACACCCGGGCTCTGCTCTCGGCCATCCCGGACGTCACTCAGCTCGGCCCGGCGGGCCGGATCCGGCTGACCGGCGACGTGCCCACCCCGCTCGACCCGCCGTCGGGCTGCCGGTTCCGCACCCGGTGCTGGAAGGCGCAGGACATCTGCGCCACCGAGGAGCCGGCGCTGGTGCCGCGCGACGGCGGTCGGCAGGCCACCGCGTGTCACTTCCCCGAAGGGGCGGGGTCGATCACCCAGGTCGTCGAGGAGGTGTCGTCGTGAGCCTGTCTCCGGTGGAGGGTGTGGCGCTCGCCGAGATCGAGTCCAGCGCGGACGCGGGCGGGCCCGAGACCAAGGGCGTCGTCGGGCGTTCGCCCGGGCAGCTCGCCTGGCTGCGGCTGCGTCGTGACCGGACGGCCGTGGTCAGCGGCGTACTCCTGGTGTTCTTCCTGCTCTTGGGGCTTTCCGCCCCGCTGATCGAGATGGTCTACGGGGTCGGGCCGCGCGAGCAGTTCCAGAACCTGCTGGACGGCTTCGGCATGCCGCTGGGTTACGTCGGCGGTGTCACCGGGGACCACTGGTTCGGGCTGGAGCCGGGGCTGGGCCGGGACATCTTCATCCGGTTGATCTACGGGCTGCGCACGTCGTTGTTCATCGCGTTCGCCGCCGCGCTGATCACCGCCACCATCGGCATCGTGCTCGGCGCGCTGGCGGGTTACCTCGGCGGCTGGCTCGACGCGGTGATCAACTGGATCACCGACCTGACGCTCGCGATGCCGTTCCTGATCATCGCGCTGGCGCTCACCCCCACCATCACGCTGCGTTTCTACGGCGAGCGGGGGCAGGTGTCGTCCGCCTTCGGGGTGGGCGTGCTGATCGCCGTGTTCGCCATCTTCGGTTGGACCAGCACGGCCCGCCTGGTGCGCGGGCAGGTGATCGCGCTGCGCGAACGAGAGTTCGTGGAGGCCGCCAAGGCCAGCGGCGCCGGGCTGGGGCACATCATCTTCCGGCAACTGCTGCCGAACATCTGGGCGCCGATCCTGGTGTCGTTCTCCCTCGCCGTGCCGCAGTTCATCACCAGCGAGGCCGCGCTGTCGTTCATCGGCGTCGGCCTCAGCGACGAGACGCCGAGCTTCGGCCGGATGATCTACCGCAGTCTGGACTTCCTCCAGACCGACCCGGCGTACGTGTTCTTCCCGGGCATCACGATCTTCGCGCTGGTGTTCGCCTTCAACCTCTTCGGCGACGCGTTGCGGGACGCGCTCGACCCGAAGTCGTCCCGGTAGGGGTGGACTCATGTCACGATTTCTGATCAAGCGGCTGTTCTCCGCGACGCTGACCCTGTTCGCGGTGAGCGTGCTGACCTTCCTGATGTTCTTCGCCCTGCCGCGCGACCCGGTGACCGGCATGTGCCCGAAGAACTGCAACCCGGAGCGGCTGGAGCGGGTCCGCGACGACCTGGGCCTCAACGACCCGCTGATCAGCCAGTACGCCGGTTACATGAAGGGCATCGTCACCGGTCGTGATCTGGGCAGCGCCCAGGGCGGCCGGTGTGACGCGCCCTGCCTGGGCTGGTCGTACGTCTCCAACGAGGCGGTCTCGGACACCATCGCCCGGGTGCTGCCGGTGACGCTGAGCATCGTGATCCCCGCGGCGATCCTCTGGCTGCTGCTCGGGGTGGGGCTGGGCATGATCTCGGCGCTGCGCCGGGGCACCTGGCTGGACCGCCTGGCCATCGGCTTCTCCCTGACCGGCGCGTCGTTGCAGCTCTACTTCGTGGGCGCGGTGCTGCTGCTGGTGTTCGTCTACAACCTGCGGCTGCTGCCGGTGCCCAGCTACACGTCCCTGTTCGACAATCCGGCGAAGTGGGCCAGTGGGCTGGTGCTCGCCTGGGTCGCGCTGGCCTTCCTCTTCTCGGCCATCTACGCCCGGCTGTCGCGGGCGCAGATGCTGGAGACGCTGTCGGAGGACTTCGTCCGGACCGCGCGGGCCAAGGGCCTGGCCAAACCGACGGTGTACGGGCGGCACGCGCTGCGCGCGGCGATCACCCCGGTGGTGACCATCGCCGGTCTGGACGTGGGCGGGGCGCTGGGCGGCACGGTGATCACCGAGACGACGTTCGGCATCCAGGGGCTGGGGCGTACGGCCGTGGACGCGGTGCGCTCGGGTGACCTGCCCACCATCATGGCCACCGTGCTGATCGCGGCCGTCTTCGTGGTGCTGGCGAATGTCCTGGTGGACCTGCTCTACGCGGCCATCGACCCCCGGGTCCGGCTGCGCTGACCCGATGGGTGGCCACTGCGCGGCTGGTGGCGAAATTTATCGACAACTGTTACACAACTTGTAGGTTTTCTTCCTTACGATCCTCGGGACGTCGGCGGTTCTCGCCCCGGCGAAACCGCACGGCACATGGGTGAAGGGGGTACTTCATGAGACCACGCGTGGTGGCTGCCGCAGGCGGCGCGATCGCTCTGGTGGTGGCATTGGGTGCGTGCTCGAAGAACACGGGCGGGGGCACCACCGTGGACACCGAACGGCAGCAGTCCGGGGTCATCGCGACCGACCCGAAGGACTCGCAGGGCCCGGCGGCCGAGGTGAGCGGCGCCGCGAAGGGCGGCACGTTCACCATCATCCGGGAGTCGCCGATCTCCCACCTGGACCCGCAGCGGACGTACTCGTTCGCCGGCCTGATGACCAACCCGCTCTTCGCGCGCTACCTGACCACCTGGAAGGACGACGGCAAGGGCGGCCTCGTCCTCGTCGGTGACCTGGCCGAGACGCCGGGCAAGAACGTCAACAACGACTGCAAGGTCTGGGAATTCACCATCAAGGACGGGGTGAAGTTCGAGGACGGCCGGCCGATCACCTCCAAGGAGATCGCGTACGGCATCGCCCGCTCCTTCGACCCGGACCTCTCCGGCGGCCCCACCTACATCCAGGAGTGGCTGGCCGACACCCCGCAGTTCGACACCAAGTGGAACTTCAAGAAGAACAAGACGTCGCTGCCGCCCGGCCTCACCACGCCGGACCCCAAGACGCTGCGCTTCGAGTTCGCCAAACCCCGCTGTGACCTGCCGTTCGCGGTCTCGCTGCCGACCACCGCGCCGCTGCCCGCGGACAAGGACACCGGCGTCGACCTGGACAAGCAGCCGTTCTCGTCCGGCCCGTACAAGGTCGCCAAGAACCAGGTCGGCGTGCAGATCACCCTGGACCGCAACCCCAACTGGGACCCAAAGACCGACCCGGTCCGCCACCAGTACCCGGACCGGTTCGTGTGGACCTTCGGCCCGACCGCGGACGCCGCCAACAACCGGGTGATCGCCGACAACGGCGCCGACCAGAGCGCGCTCGCCTTCAACACCGTGCCCGCCTCGCTGGTCGCCAAAGTGGCCGGGGACGCCACGCTCAAGTCGCGCACCATCCTCTCGCCCACGCCGAGCGCCAACCAGCTCGTCATCAACAACCAGCGGGTCACCGACCTGAAGGTCCGTCAGGCGCTCAACTACGCCATCGACCGCGAGGGCCTCATCAAGGCGATGGGCGGGCAGACCGTCGCCGCGCCGATGACCACGCTGATGCCGTCGGCCACCATCGGCTACAAGGCGTACGACGCGTACCCGGCGGGCGCCAACGGCAACGTCGACAAGGCCAAGGAACTGCTCGGCGGCAAGACGCCGGAGCTGGTCCTCGGCGTCGCCGACAACTCGACCGAGCAGCAGCAGGGCGCCCAGCTCAAGGCCAACCTGGAGCGCGCCGGCTTCAAGATCACGCTGCGGAACATCTCGGACGACGCCAAGCTCGACGAGGTCAAGAAGAAGGACAACCCCTGGGACCTGTACATCGGTAACTGGGCGGCGGACTGGCCGAGCGGGGCGTCGATCCTGCCGGTGCTCTACGACGGCCGCACCATCAAGGCCGAGGGCAACAGCAACCAGTCCTACTTCAACGACCCGGCGATCAACGCCGAGATGGACCGCATCCAGGCGATGCCCGCCGCCGACCAGGGCCCGGAGTGGGCCAAGCTCGACGAGCGGATCATGAAGGAGCACGCGCCCGTGGTGCCGCTCTTCGTCGACGTGGCCTACAACGTGCACGGGTCCAAGGCCGGCGGGGTCTTCATCTCCAGCGTCTTCGGCTACCCGGCGTTCGTGAACGCGTACGTCAAGCCGTAGGTCGTATCGCAGGCAGGCAGGGTCCCCTCCCGACAGCGTCGTCGGGTGGGGGCCCTCGCCGTTTCCGCCGGTCGGCTCACTGATCCGATCCGGCCGCGCCCGATCGCGATTGGTAGGTGCGGGGCAGATCAGTGCGCGTGATGTCGTATGAGCATCAGGGCCGGGTGGCGCCGTCAACGGTGGTGCTTCCCTGCGGGCGAAGTGCGACTAGCAGGCTGTCGAGTTGACCCCAGGCCCGCGCGCTGGCGATGTGGTCGATGTAGTCCCGCGACTCGATGATGAGCCCGTCGCGGATGCGCATGACAAACACGCATGGCACGGTGAACGCCTCGCCTGTCTCCTCGACTCGCCCCTGATAGGCGAACTCGGCGACGATCACCTCCGGGTCGGCGGTGTCATGAATCGTGATGTCGACCGGATTGCGGTTCAGCGTCCGGCCGGCCGGTGGCGGCGCGGTGAAGTGCTCGTGCAGTTCGCCGCGGCTGCGTAGCGGCGGCGGGTCGAGTGGGTGGAACGGGTGCGTGACGTGGGTCTGCTCGGCATACAAGTCGGCCAAGTCCTCGTACGGACCGTCGCAGACGCCGTTCACCAGTCGTAGGAAAGTTTCGCGGGGGTTGCTCATGCGGGGCTTCCTTTGAATCGGCGGTCTCACTGTCGGCACACCGAGGGCCGTACCGGACGGCCGATTCCCATCGGCGGGCCTACTCGGGCGACGTGTTGTACTGGTCGAGCGTTGCCTTCGACGTGGAAGCATCCCGGAAGGTCAGCTCCCATGGCCCGGTGTTGACGTCCATGTCCTTGCCGAACCCGACCCATTTGCCGGCCATCCGTCGGCCGGTGGGCTCCACCAGGAGCTGGATTGCGCCGTGGTACCGGGCTCCCCGGTAGTAGCCGGCGGGATCGGTCTGCTCCACCCAGGTGCCGGTGACCACCGCACCGTCGATGGTGAGATCCATTGACAGCGACGATGCTGCTGAGCCGGGCAGGCTGCGCACGGTCAGTCGGTCGCCGTGCTGGAGCACGACCACGAAGTGCTGCCCGGCGAATGATTCTCCCCGGCCGCTGGAATGGAACTGGTAGCGGCTGAGCCAGACACCCTCGTACGACGGGCGGACTGCGAGTGGCTTGGGTGTTGGCGTGGCCAGTTTGGACATGGGCGAGGCCAGATCGTGGCCACCGTGTTGGTCATCGACTGCATGGCCGTCGGGTATCGCAGCGAAGCCGAGCAGCGAGACCGGCAGACCGGTGACGACCTCCAGGGCGCGGGCATAGACGGGCCGCGGTGCGGCGATCGCGCCGGACTCCCAGCGCTGGACGAGTCTCTTGTTGGCGTCGTTCGGCTCGCCGACGCGGCGGCCGGCGGCCTGAAGCGCGCGGGCGAAGTCGTCCTGGCTCATGCGCATCCCGGTGCGGACCGCGCGTAGGGCGGTGTTCGGGGCATTCATGTTCGCCACAATACCGCTGCGTCGTCTGAATGTCGCCGTCAATGTGACCGGTATGCCGCATCCTGTGCCGTCGCGTCCGACGACAGTTAGGCGTCACTGTGGATGGCACGCGACGGCAGGGCCTGCCGGTGCGCCCAGCAGCGGAGGTGATGATGCCCAGTTCTGACGACGAGCCGGTCAGCCGGGGCGAGCAGATCGACGCCGCCGAGCGGGAAGACGCCAAACGCCGGTTGCTCGCGCGGGCCGAGGCTGAGCGGATACCGGTGCAGGAGACGACTCGGGCGGTGCCGGATCGGCGGTGGCGCGGTGAGCCGTGACCCGGTGCCGATCGGCCGACGCGTCGCCTACCTGCGGGTGCGGCGCAGGTTGTCGCAGCAGTCGTTCGCGGATCGATTGGGAAAGTCGAAGAGCTGGGTGGACAAGGTCGAGCGCGGGGTCCGCTCCCTGGAGCGGCTGTCGACCATCCGGGAGATCGCGGGAGTGCTGAGGGTCGATCCCGCAGCGCTGCTTGGTCGTGATGTTCAGCCTGCCGAGGTTGCCGAGCGCCGCGAAGGCGTCGCGCGGATTCGGGCCGCGCTGTCCGCGTACCCAATGGCTTTTGGTCGTCAGGCGGACCGCGCGGTGATGCCGCCCGATCGGTTGGCTCGGGAGGTGCGGCACGCGTGGACGACCTACCAGCACGCCCGGTACCCACGTCTGATCGAGCTGCTGCCCACGGTGGTGACCGAGATTCACCGCGCCCACGGTCAGCACCCGGAGGCCGGGCGGGCAGCGGTGGTGGAGGTGTACCGGGTGGCGGCGGCGTTGCTGGTCAAGCTGGGGGAGGGGAGCCTCGCCTGGTTGGCCGCTGACCGGGCGATGTCCGCCGCCGCCGGTGATCGGGTGTTGCTGGCCTGCGCGGCGGTGCAGCTCGGCCAGGTGTTACGGGGATCGGCGCGGGTAGGGCCGGTGATGCTGGCCGCCGCTTCCCAGATCGCCGCTGGCACGCCGGAAGAACTGTCGCTGCGTGGATCGCTGCTCGTGCAGGCCGCCCTGATCGCGGCCAGGGCGGGTGACGACCGGATGGCCGGACGCCTACTGGACGAGGCTGCCGAGCTGGGCGACCAGGTGGGCGACGGGCACGACCACTACCGGACGGCGTTCGGGCCGGCGGCCGTCGAGGTGGCGCGGGTCGCCGCCGCCGTGGAGTTGGGCGACGGGCCGGAGGCGGTCGCCCGGCACGAGAAGACGATCGGTAGGGACGGGTGGCGGTGGCTGCCGGTCGAGCACCGCGCCGCGCACCTGATCGACGCGGCGCGCGCCTACCTCCAGACGGACGACCCAGCCGCCCCAGCCACGATTACCCAGCTCGCCATCAACCTCGGAGTGCTGTGAGCATGACGGCCAATACCGTCCCGGCTGTGGCGGCCAGAGCAGCGGCATGGCACACGTGTCAGCCGTCGGCGGTGACCGTCGGTCACCTCCGTCGGGTCGGGTGCCCTATTGAGCGGTATACCTCAGAGTCATATTCATACCTCTGAGGTATACCGCTCAACAGCACATCGGCAGGCCGGGCCAGCCAGAGTGCGGGAAGCCTCAGCGCCCCGCGTTCAGGTAGCGCAACACGGCGAGTACCCGCCGGTGGTCGGTCCGCGCCTGGGGTAGGTCCAGCTTGGTGAAGATGGTTGTCACATGCTTCTCCACGCTGCGCGGGGCGAGGTGGAGCGACTCGCAGATGGCAGCGTTGGAGCGGCCCTCGGCCAACATCCCCAGGACCTCTCGTTCCCGCTCGCTGAGGCGGGCGACGCCCGCGTCCACCGCCGGCGCCGCCAGCAACTGCCGCACCACCTCCGGGTCCAGTGCTGTCCCGCCCGCAGCCACCCTGCGCAGCGCGTCGACGAAGTCGTCGGTGCTGATTATGCGGTCCTTCAACAGGTATCCGACCCGCTCGGGGTGCTCGGCGATCAGTTGCCGCGCGTACCGGGTCTCCACCCACTGTGAGAAGACCAGCACGCCGACGTCCGGGTGGGCCGTACGGATCGCCAATGCCGCCCGCAAGCCTTCGTCGGTGAAGGTCGGTGGCATCCGCACGTCGACCACCGCCGTGTCCGGCCGGTGCTCCCTGACCGCCGCCCGCAGGTCGTCGCCGTTGTCCACCGTCGACACGACGGTGATTCCGTGATCGGTCAGCAGCAACCTGATCCCGTCGCGCAGTAACGGGTTGTCCTCGGCGATCACTACTCGCATGGCAACTCCACGGTGATGGTCGTCGGCCCACCCGACGGACTGTCTACCCACAGCGCGCCGTCGAGCGACTCGGCCCGCTGGATCAGCCCGGCCAGACCCGTACCCTCGCCCCCGGGCCTCGCCCCACCGCCCCCGTCGTCGGTGACAGTCACGCGCAGCATGCCACCCAGCGTGCGAAGGTCCAGCCGGATCCGGCTGGCCGCAGCGTGCTTCGCCACGTTGGTGAGCAGTTCGGCGGCGCTGAAGTAGAGCGCCGACTCCGTCTCGGGCGGTGGCCGCTGGGGCAGGTCCACGTGCACGACGACGGGCACCGCGCTGCGCGCGGCCAGGGTCTCGATCGCGGTGCTGAGGCCAGCGTCCAGCGCGGGTGGGTGAATGCCCCGCACGATGTCCCGCAGCTCGGAAAGCGCCTCCACCACCGCGCCCGGGGCCTGCGCCACCATCGTCCGCAGCTCCGGCTCGCCGGCTCGCCGGCTCGCCGCTCGATGCGCGACAGCGCCACGCCCAGCGCGACCAGCCGGGCCTGCGTACCGTCGTGCAGGTCCCGCTCCACCCGCCGCAGCAGCGCTGCGGCGTCCGCCCGCAGCGCGGCCCGGCTGGCCTCCAGCGCCGCTATCCGGGCTCGCTCCGGGCCCGGCTCCAGCAGCGCCCCCACCAACCGCCGGTCCAGCCACACGATGATCCGGAAGTACCACGGAAACACCAGCAGCGCGGCCAACCCCTGCGCGGCCAGACCCCAGGGACCGCCCCAGGGCGGGTCTTGCGGAAACCGGTGCATCCACACGGGATAGGTGATGCCCAGCAGCCCGCCGGCGATGAGGACTCCGCCGAGGTAGGCGGCCGCGGCCATCAGGGGCAGCCGGGCGAAGCAGTAGGCGAGGGCCTTCCAAGCGCTGGCGTCCGTCAGCACCGCGCCGGCCCAGCGCACCGGACCCGGCCCGCGGCGGCGTAGGCCCCAGCCCCAAGGGCCTGCGGCGCACGCCGGTCGATGACGACGCCGCCGCTCCCGTTCAGGAACGACCGATGGATCGGTCGAGAAAGTCGCGGATCATCGGCGCAGCGACGTCGAGCTTGTCTTCCAGCAGGAAGTGGCCGGTGTCGAGCAGGTGGAACTCGGCCGACGGCAGGTCGCGCCGATAGGGGTGGGCACCCTCGGGTGGGAAGATCGAGTCGTTCTGGCCCCAGATGATCAGCGTCGGTGGCTGATGGTCGCGGAAGAAGGCTTGGAATTCCGGATACAGCGTGACGTTGCTGCCGTAGTCGTAGAACAGATCCAGTTGGATGTCCGCGTTGCCGGGGCGGGCGAGCTGGGTGGCGTCGTGGGTCCACTGGTCGGGGTCGAGTCGGCTGAGGTCGTGCACCCCCTGCGTGTACTGCAACTTGACCGTGTCGGGGTCGAGGATGAAGGCGATGGCCTGGCGGCGCTCGTCGGTCTTCTCCGCCCAGTAGGCCTTGATCGGATCCCAGAAATCGCTCAGGCCCTCCTCGTACGCGTTGCCGTTCTGCACGATGAGCGCGCCGACCCGCTCGGGCCCCTTGAGGGCCAGCCGGAACCCGGTCGGCGCCCCGTAGTCGAAGCAGTAGAGCGCGTAGCGATCCACGCCGAGCTGGCCGAGGAGGCCGTCCATCAGATCCGCGAAGTTGGCGAAGGTGTAGTCGAACGTCGACCGGTCCGGGCTGGCGCTGTGGCCAAAACCCGGGAAGTCCGGCGCGATCACCCGGTACCGGTCCGCGAGCAGCGGGATCAGGTGGCGGAACTGCGAGGACGACGTGGGAAATCCGTGCAGCAGCAGGACCGCGGGGCCGTCGGCCGGTCCGGCCTCGCGATAGAAGATGTCGATCCCGTTCACCGTCGCCGTACGAAAGCGCGTGACCGGCAACTCGCCTTCCTGAACGGCGGCGGTCGACGGTTTCTGCGCAATCCCCACCATGGTGGAGTCCTTTCGGCATAAGGGAAAGCGGTGCCGCCCCGGGGAATCGCCCGGTCGGCTCATGCTTCGGCCAGCATGGCATGCGGCAGGGGACCCCACCTGCCGAAATCACTTACCGAATGCCGCTCAGCGCAGGTGGGTGCGGAGGAAGTCGAGTTCCAACGGAAGCAGCCGCTCGGCGGTGCCGTTCGCGGCCATGTGGGTGGCGCCGGTCAGCGGTAGCACGGCGTGCGGGCGGCCGGTGCTCAGCAGGGCCGCGGAGAGCCGGAGCGTGTGCGCGGCCACCACGTTGTCGTCGGCCAGACCGTGCACCAGCAGCAACGGGCGGGCCTGGTCCGGGCCGGTGACCGGCTCCGCCGCCAACTCGATGAGCGAGTGGTGCGCGTACACGTCCATGCCGTCCTCCGGCAGGCCGAGATAACGCTCGGTGTACGCGGTGTCGTACAGCGCCCAGTCGGTCACCGGGGCGCCCGCGATGCCGCACTTGAACAGCTCCGGGTGGCGCAACACCGCCAACCCGGCCAGCCACCCGCCGAATGACCAACCGCGCACCCCCACCCGGCCCAGGTCCAGGTCCGGGTGCTTGCCGGCGAGCGCGGTCAGCGCGTCGATCTGGTCGGCCAGGATCACGTCGGCGACCCGCCGGTGGATCGCCTTCTCGAACGATGGCGCCACGCCCGGCGTACCCCGGTTGTCGATGGTGACCACCGCGAACCCGGCGTCGGCCCACCACTGCCGCTCCAGCCACGCGGCCCGGGCCGCCACCACCTCCTGGTGTCCCGGACCGCCGTAGATGTCCAGCAGCACCGGCAGCCGCCGGCCCGTCACATGGTTGTCGGGGTAGAGCACCGCCGCCGGCAGCCGCCGGTCGGTCACCCGCTCCAGCAGAGGCAGCGGAGAGTACGGCGGGTTGGCGGCCAGTGACCGCAGCTCGGCCAGCTCCTGCCCGCCGCGCGACACCGTCCACCGCACCCCGGCGTGGTCCAGCGAGGCGCTTCCCACCACCAGGACGTCCCCGCCGACGGCCGCCGTGTGCCAGCCCGAGTCGGTGGTGAGCCGCCGGGCGTCCACCCCGCCCCCGATGGTCGTACGGACCCGGAACAGGTGCCGTTCGCTCGGCTCCCCGTCACTCGCCTCGACCAGCAGGTCGGCGGGACCGCTGACGGCCGGCAGTCGACCCACCACCCGTCGCACGTACAGCGACGGGGGAGTGAGCAGGGTGCCGTCGGCGAACAGGCAGCGGGCGTCGTACCCGTCGTGGGCCAGCTCGCCGCCGACCAGCACCCGGCCGTCCGGCAGGTGTGCCGGCGTGCCGGCGATCGGCTCCACCCAGCGCGGATCGGCCAGCTCGGCGTGCACCTGCGTCTCACCGGTGCGCGGGTCCACCGCGAGCACCAGCCCGTGCTGCTGCGAGCGGCGCAGCACGGTGATCAGCGGGCTGGCCTCGCCCCAGCTCACCCCGGTCAGGTACGGGTAGGTCTCCCGGTCCCAGTGCACGTCGACCCAGCCGTCGTCCAGGTCCAGCAGGTGCAGGCTGACCTCGGCGTTCGGGCCGCCGGCCCGGGGGTACGCGACGGCCGTCGGCGGGCTGGCCGGCTCGGCCGGGTCGTGCAGGTGCCAGCGGTCCAGCCGGGACTCGTCCACCCGGGCGGCGAGCACCATCCGCCCGTCCGGGGCCCACCAGTAGCCCCGGTACCGGCCGAACTCCTCGGCCGCGATGTGCTCGGCCAGACCCCAGCTCACCCCGGCGTCCTCGCCAGCCAGCAGGGTGTCCGTGCCATCCGCCTCGATGACGCGCAGCTCACCCCGGCGCACTCCACCGGCCGCGTCGGTCACGTACGCCAGGCGTTCCCCGGTCGGATCCGGTCGAGGATCCAGCACCGGACCGACGGCGGCCACCTCCACCACGTCACCGTGCACCAGATCGGCCCGGAACAGCCGACCGGCCAGCGCGAACACCGCCACCCGGCCGGCGGCGTCCAGCGCGTACGAGCCGATGCCGGCGGCAGTGAGCCGCAGCCGTTCACGCAGCGCCCGCTCGCCCGGGGAGAGCGCCCGCACGTCACCCTCGGTGCCCAGCAGGGTCGCCGGATCGGCCACCAGGCGTTCCTCGCCGGTCGCCACGTCCAGCAGCCAGAGCGCGTCCGCCGGATCTTCCGGGCCCGCTGAGCGCAGGAAGATCACCCGGGAGCCGTCTTCGGCCACGGAGACAGCGCGTGGCGCGCCGTGGCTGAACCGGCGGGTACGGGCGGCCAGCTCCGGAAAGTCCACAGGCCAAATCGTAGAGCCGCGCCGGGCGTGATGTGGCCGACCTGGGCGGACGCGTCGACGACCCCCGAGGGAGGACCGCCGGTTAGAGTGACCGTCGTGACGACGTTGCCCGACCGCCGCCTGCTGCTGGTCCACGCGCACCCCGACGACGAGTCGATCGGCACCGGCTCGACCATGGCCCACTACGCCGCAGCCGGCGCACACGTCACGCTGGTGACCTGCACCCTCGGCGAGGAGGGCGAGATCCACGTACCGGCGCTCGCGCAGCTCGCCGCCGCCGAGGCCGACCAGCTCGGCGGGTACCGGATCGCCGAGCTGGCCGCCGCCTGCGCCGCGCTCGGCGTCAGCGACCACCGTTTCCTCGGCGGCGCCGGCCGCTACCGCGACTCGGGAATGATGGGCCTCGCGACGAACGACCACCCCCGCGCCTTCTGGCAGGCCGACCTCGACGAGGCCGCCGGGCACCTGGTGGAGATCATGCGGGAGGTACGCCCCCAGGTGCTGATCACGTACGACCCGAACGGCTTCTACGGCCACCCCGACCACATCCAGGCGCACCGGGTGGCGATGCGCGCCGTCGAGTTGGCCGCGGCCGAGGGCTGCGCCCCGGCGAAGGTCTACTGGACGGCCATGCCGCTCAGTGTGCTGGAGGCCGGCATGGCGCACTTCGCCGAATCCTCGGACAATCCGTTCGCTGGCATCCAGGATCTGGCCGAGCTGCCCTTCGGCACCCCGGACGACCAGATCGCCGCCCGGATCGACGGCACCGACCAGCACGCGGCCAAGGAGGCGGCGATGCGGGCGCACGCCACCCAGATCCCGGCCACCTCCTGGCTCTACTCGATCGCCGGCAACTTCGGGGGCGAGTTCATGGGCGTGGAGTTCTTCACCCTCGCGGTCGGCGCGAAGGGGCCGGGCGTCGGCCCGTACGGCTGGGAGGACGACCTCTTCGCCGGGCTGCCCGGAGAGGCCCCCGCGGACCGGTCCCCGGTCGCGGCGGCCGGTCTCCGGTGACGCTCCCCGCCGCGCCGATGTCGGTCGTGAACGACCAGGACACCCCGCCCGAGGCGGGGCCACCGCCGCGACTGCTGGACCTGGGTCTGCGGCTGACCGGCGCGGTCGTCGTGATGGTGGCGGGGGTCGTGACCGGTGTGCTGGAGCTGCTGCTCGCCACCCTCCGGGTCGGCGGGCAGCTCATCGGGGTCTCGGCGCTGCTCGCCGTCGGCGCCAACATCGTGCTGAGCTGGTTCGCGCACGAGGTGGTCGGCCGTCGCTGGGCGGTGGCGCTGCCGGCGGTGCCGTGGTTCGCCCTGATGGCGGTGGCCGCCATCCGCACCACCGAGGGCGACCTGCTGCTGGCCGGCGACAACTGGGTCGGCCTGGCGATGATCGTGGCCGGCGCGATGACGTTCGCCGTGATGGGTTTCCGGCAGATCCTCGCCCCGCCGCCCACTCTCGGCCGCTGGTGACGCCACACAGGTACGAGTGGTAGATATTCCTGCCAGGGATGCGGCCCCGCAAACGGGGCGTACGGCAGGAGGTCGTGCGATGGACAGACGGTGGCGGGCCATCGGGGTGCTCGCGGGAGGACTGTTCGCGGTCAACGTGGTCGCCCGGCTGATCACCCGGTTCGCTTTCGACGGTGACGACGCGGCGGCCGACCGGGTGTCGCTGGCGATGTTCGTGGTGATCGGGTTGACGCTGGCCGTGGTCGCCTTCCGCTGGGGACGCGTGCGGCCGCTGGCCGCGTGGGCGGGCGACGTGGCGGTCGTGGTGCTGGTGGCCATGGCCCTGACCGTGCTGGTCGGGCCACTGCTGGTGGGCCACAACCCGTTCGCCGGCGGCGCGGGCACGTTCTTCGCCCAGATCTGGCTCTACCTGCTCGCCACCGGCCTCGGGACCATGATCGGTTACCTGGTGGCGACCGCCCTCGGTCTCGACCACCGCTCGCAGCAGCTCAAGCGGTACGCCGAGGTCAAGGCGGCCAAGCCCCGCCGCGTGGTCCGCCGCTGAACGGACCGCGCCGCGGGCCTGGCGCGGGTCAGCGCGGGGCCACCCGGGTCAGGTAGGTGTGGTGGGTGGTGAAGCCGAGCGTCCGGTAGAGCGCCACCGCCGCGGCGTTGTGCTGCTCCACCTGGAGGAACGCGTGTGTCGCGCCGGCCGCGGCGCCCCACGCGACCAGCGTGTCGATCACGCGCCGGGCCAGCCCCTGCCGACGTGACGCCGGCAGGACCTCGATGAGGCTGAGCCCCAACCAACGCCCCGGACCGGTCACCGCGCCCCGCCCGATCGCCATCAGCGTGCCGTCGACGTACGCGTGGACGAAGCGGACCTGGTCCACGGCGGTGAGCACGTGGCGTGCGGCCTCCGGCAGGCCGCCCTTGCGGCCGGCGGCGATGGCCAGCCACTCGTCGCTCGGCGCGGTCGTCACCTCGATGACCGCGCCCCGCGGCCCGCCGGCCCCGGCGGCCGGGACGCCGTGGGCGGGCGTCGCCAGGGGCAGCGGCGCGGTCTGTACGAGTGTCGGTGGGCGGCTGTCCCAGCCGCGCTCGTCCAGCTCGGCGCCGACCGGCGCGGCGAGCGGCAACGGCGTGTTGATCATCGCGGGCTGGCCCTGGTCGGGCAGTGTGCTGTTCGGCTCGATGGTCATCGTCAGCGCGTACGTGGTGGGCGCGGTGGTCGGTGATGTGGTGGTGCCGGCCATCGCGCGGGGCG
>NZ_JBFAPG010000035.1:0-24386 GCF_040675595.1 Micromonospora sp. NPDC049580 | reverse complement strand
CGAGCGTCTTGTGTCAGCCGCGAAGGAACTGGAAATGCCGAGGTCGATCAGCAAGCTGGACGACCTCACCGACCGCTGCTCCGGTCGCCGCACGCCCGGCAGGAGGGGCGAACAGCCTCCCGAACCCGTTAATCCGCGATGAGCTCGTCCAGCTTGCTGATCGACCTCGGCATTTCCAGTTCCTTCGCGGCTGACACAAGACGCTCGTAGTAGGCGGAGGTGATCGGGAGATCATCCTCGTATAGCCACGAGCACATCGTGTCGAAGGCCAACTCCTGTTCGCCCACGTTCATCAGATGACGAACATCGGCGATGACGTCCGTCGACGTCAACGGAGATTCGTCGAGGAGGTGCGAGATGAGGGAACGCAGGTGCTGGTATCTCTCCACCTTGCCTCCATCCCGCCGCTGACGCTGGCGTCCTCCACTGCCGTCGCCACGCGCCGAGGCCCCGCCGGGAACGCACCCGACGGGGCTTCGGGCCCGAACTCCACGGGGCGGAGATTCGGGTAACACACAGCTCAGCTCGACCAGAGCAGGCTATTCACCAATCAAGGCAACATGCCGCCGTGACTTTCGGTGTAACTGCGGGAAACCCCGCGGATGCCAGGATCGCCGCTCTCGGCGGCTCTGCCGATCACTGCACTCAGGGCCTCCCACGCTTCGACCTCGGCCAGCACGTCAGCCAGCCTGAGATAATCCTCGGCGTCCCCGTTGGACAGGCATTCCAGCGCTACCCGCGCGAACTGCGACGGGTCGATCTCCTTCCGGGCTGACCGGATCGCCTCACGGGCGGGCAGCGTCCATCCGCTCGATAGGGACAGGTCGACCAGCAAGTCGAGCAGCTTCGGAACGTCTTCAGGCAGGAGGCGAAGGAAGTCCAGGGCGGCAGACCGATCCCACGCCGAACTGCTTGACAGCGCCTTCGCCAGCACGTCCGCGCGGGAGGGTGATTGATTCACCTCAGCGCGACACCGAGCGACCTCTTGCTCGGCTGCCACCAAGGCACGCCATTTCTCCATCCCCAGGGCATCTGTTTCTGGACTCACAACTTCTTTCCTATGTTCTGCCAGTTCATCCCTTGGATGAGGCCTACATACTCATCGAACGACATGCGACGTGTGGGGTAAATCGTGTGGTGACCAAGTGCGCGTGGACCCCCGACCCCTCTGCCGTCAGCGATAACACCCAACCCGTCTGGAAGTGAATCCGTAGGGGTACGGACCTGCCCCTTCAACCCGACACGGCTGGCGTTTTCCACCGAATCGAACGTAGAGAGGCCCTGCACATCCAGAGACTTCAGTTGCTCAGCAGAAGGCCCATTGACGAAGCCGTCCACATCTACATCGATATCTTTCCCTGGGCGAACCCTCGGCCCGCCCACCGTGTACACAGGGCAGTTGTTGTTGTGAACGAGCACAGGGGTAGCGCCAGCCACCACATAATACGTGTGGATGTCGGCGACCGTGAGGTCGTACATCGCTTCCAGGCCGGCGTACGACCGGACGGCCTGGACCGTGATCGCCGTGCCGTCGAGCGCCCGCAGCGCCTCACCGACCTGGACGTCGGCCGCGTCGATCCAGTCCTGACGATCCTCACTCCAGAACGGGTGGTGCTGGGTGGTCTTGATGACCGTCGCCTCGGCGCCGTCGGCCTTGACCGTGAGGTCCGTCAGGTCCGCATCCTCGTTGCGGTGCGTCCTGGTGACCTCGCGAGCCTCGGTCTTTCCGGTCTCCGGGTCGGTGGCGAGGACCAGGTCACCCTCGCGCAACTCCTCGATGGCCTTGTAACCGCCGCCGGCCAGCACCACCTTCGTCCCCGGCGCGAAACTGTGCCGTTTTACCAGACAACTCTCGGCTGCCTCGAGGACGTCGTCAGCCCACTTCGTCTCCTGGCTCCACTTCAACAGCGCCTTACCGGCCCTGGTGATCGTCTTGGCCATGGGCTTGGCCTTGCGGAGGAACTGGAGGGCCTTACCCACGGGCAGCATGCCGGCGAGCGTGAAGGCACAGGCCATCAGATCGCCGTGGATGCAGTCCAGGATGTCGTTGATGCCGAAGAAGTCGAGCAGGAGCTTCCCGCCGGCCTGGATGATGATCGAGACGGCGTTCTGCTTCTTGACCTCCTTGGCTCGCTTGATCTCCTCGTCGGTGGGGCCACCGTTCTTGCCGCCACCCTTGCCACCGCCGCCACCGTTGCCGCCACCGGCTTCGTGCGCCGCGCGGGCCTCGGCCCAGTCGTCGTCGCCACAACTACCACCGCAGCCGTCGTTGTCGCCCTTGACCTCGACGTAGTTGCCGTACATGTCCTCGTAGTCGGCGCCCGGACCGCAGGCGTCGTCGGAGCAGGCCCGCAGGCCGCTCGGGTCGGAGAACGTGATCGGGTTGTTGTTGCTGTAGGCGTACGCGTTCCACTGCTGCGGATCCGCGAGGTCCTGCACCGGGTCGACGGAGATGAACCGTCCCAGAGCTGTGTCGTACTGCCGGGCTCCGACATTGGTCAGGCCCGTCGGATCCTTGTCGCCGCCGACGAAGCCCTTGTTGTTCGTCCACTGCGGCTGGGTGCCGCGGGGGTCGCCGTACGGTGTCTGTCGGCGGACGGTGACCGCCTGGGACGCGGCGTTGATGCCGGTCTGCTGGGTGCCCTGGTGGTCCGAGTAGAGCCAGGTCAGCGCGCTGGGCGTACGGTTGGCGACCATCCTGCCGGCGAAGCTGTAGTAGCGGGTGCCGGTGACGATGGAGTTGTTGTCGCGCCGGATCTCCTGACCCGGCAGGTAGAGCGTGCTCCCGCTGGAGTCGCGACGGATCAGACGCGCGCCCTCGGCGTCGTAGATGTTGGTTTCGACGGTCTGCCCGCCGACGCTCACCGAGGCGAGCTTGCCCTCGGTGTTCCACTTCAGCGTCTGCGAGTTGGTCCCGTTGGCGCAGTTGTTCGCCGTGGTGGCCGCCGGCCGGCAGGTCATGTTGCCGACGTTGTCGTACGCGTACTGGGTGGTGACGGCGGCTTGGCCGGGCGCCTCGGTGAGGACCGAGGTGACCGCGTGCGGTCGTACGGCGTCCTTGCCGCTGGCCGGCGACGTGTACGTGCGGGTGGTGTCACCCGCCGCCGTGTGCACCTTCTCCGTGCTGCGGTTGCCGACCGCGTCGACGGTCCACTCGTGCCAGTACGGGGCCGGGCCGCCCAGGTTCGACACGCTCGGATCCGTCTTGCACTCGACACCCGCCTTGGGCGTCCACGCGTTGGTCATCCGGCGCAGGTCGTCGTAGCGGAAGCACTGGGTGTCCGCCGTGCCGACCTGCGGGGTGTCCTTGATCCAGAGGATGTTGCCGACGGCGTCGTGTTCGTAGTCGGTGTCCACCACCGTTCCGGCGGCGGTCTCCGGCTTGACCGTCATCCGGTCGACGCGTCGGGTGGTGAGGTCGTAGTAGGTGTTGTCCTCGACGTACACGCCGCCGTCGGTCTTGCGGGTGGTGAGCGTCGGCTCGCCGTACTGGGTGTACTGCTGGCCGATCACGTAGCGACCCACGTTGATCAGATTGGTGGACAGTTCGGTGGGTAGCCCGGTCGTCGAGTCGTACGTCGTCTGGACCTTCTCGGTGGTCAGACCACCGCCGGCCGGATAGGTGACCGCCGTCGGACTGCCGTCGTAGGGCGAGTACTCGTAGCCATAGACCCAGGTGCCGGCGAGATTCGCAGCCTCGTTGGTCGGGATGACGTAGTTGGTGCCGGTGGGTTGGTAGCGGTCGCTGAAGCCGCGCACCTGCCACTTGTAGGCGTTCGACGATCCGGCCGACTCGTAGCGGATGCTCTCGGTGAGCTGACCTCGGACGGTCTGACCGGTGTAGAGCTTGTCGTACTTCCACTCGGCCAGCTTGTTCGCGGCGCTCACGCTGCCGGCGTAGAGACCCTTGCGCCGCCCCAACGAGTCGTACTCGTTGACGAGCACACCGTTGGGGTCGGTGACCGTCTCCACCTGGTCGTACTGGGTGAAGGTGGTCGTGGTGGTGCCCTTGTCCGGGTCCTTCGCGCTGGTCTGGCGGCCCTTGACGTCGTACGTGTTGACCCACTCGTTCTGGGCCGTGTCCCGGACGAGGGTGAGCTGGCCCTTGCGGTTGTAGGTGTAGGTCGTGACGTGGTCCGGCGTTACCTGCGTCCGGTCGGTCTGCTGGCGCAGCTCCACCGTCCGGCCCTGCACGTCGGTCTTGGTGGTGGTGACGGTGCCGCCCGGCGGCGGGGTCACCTTCGTGGTGTCGCCGAGGTACTCGGTCCTGGTGCGCCACTTCTCGATGAGGTTGGTGACCCCGTCGGTGCCGAAGAACACCTGGTCGGTGGGCCGGGAGGCGTTGTCGTAGAGCGCCTTGGTCAACGCCGGCACCGACCACTCGGGCTCCCACCAGAGCGCGCCGTCGGGCGTGCCCGGCTCGGCGTGGGCCTGGTAGGAGGTCACGGCCCGACCGGTCGCGTCGTAGAGGGTGTCGGTGACGACCCGGCCACCGCCCACCCCGGCTGCCTGCGTCTGGCGAGGCCGCAGGAAGGCGTCCATGATGTCGTACGACGTCAGGTACCCGCCGCCGGCGTGGAGGACCCGACTCTTCGTGTACGGGTAGGCATCCCGGTTGGGCGCGTAGTAGTAGGTGTACTCGACCGACGGGCTGTTCGGGTGATCCGCCTGCGGCCAGCCGACCTTCCAGCCCTTGGCGAGACGCCCCATGGGGTCGTACACCAGGTCGGACTGCTTGCCGTTGTAGTCCTTGGTTCTGACCGGCTGGCCCCAGTAGGGCCGCACCTCGATGCTGTTCTCCCAGTCGACGGTGCCGCCGTTCGGATCCGGCGTCTGGGTGGTCACCTTCGTGACGGGTCCACCGGTCGCGGGGGTGTACACCGTCTTCACCGTGCGGCCACGGGCGTCGGTAGCGGTCGCCGGCCGCCCGTAGGCGTCGAAGGTGGCCTGGCTGATGGTCTGCCAGACCGTGCCACCGGCGACGGACCAGTCCTTGAGCCGGTCGATCCGGGTGACCTCACCCCGGGTGGGTTGAGCGTCGATGCTGGTGGCGCCGTCGTAGAACTTGCGCTCGTCCGCCACGATGTCGTCCTGGCTGGCGGGCGCGGTGGCACAGGGCAGAGCCTTGACGGTGATCTGCTTGACCGTCCCGAGCAGGTTCGCGTCGGTGTTGCGGTTGTAGAGGTAGGTGGTGCAGGTCTCGTCACCGGTCTTGCCGACGTCGCCGTCGGACTGGATCGACTCGGTGCTGCCGTAGTCCTCGTTGAAGGCCGACACCGTACGCGAGGTGCGCCAGCCGGATGCCCCGTTGACCCCCAGCGCCACCGCGTTGTAGGTGACCCGGGTGTTCGTGAAGTGGGCCGAGACCACGTCCTTGTTGATGGTGCGGGTCGCGAGCGCCTTCGATCGCCACGGCACGTTGACCGTCTTGCTGACCGGCTTGCTCTCGACGCCGTTGTAGACGACCTGCTCGCGGACCATGCCCGCGAACTGGTCCTCGTCGTACACCGTCTCGCCACCGAGCGAGGCGCCGACGGTGACGTCACGGGTGCCGCCGGACGGATCGAGCCGGTCACCGTGCATGCCGCGCAGGAAGGTCGTGCGGGTCAGTGTCTGGGCCGGGGCGTCGCCCTTGCGGACCTCCACCTGCCCGAAGCCGCGGAACTGGTTCCACGTCTTGCGCTTCGGCTGCACCAGCCCGTTGTCGTCGGCGTAGTGCCAGGCAGGGTCGCCCACGTAGTCGTAGTAGGTGTTCTGCACCGGCTGGCCGTGGTCCGTGCCGCCGGCCATGACCTTGATGTCCGACTCGGACACCTGCTTGACGACGTACTTGTGCCAGTACTCGGTGAGTTCCTTGCCCGGCTCGTACGGGTCGGGCCCCACCACCGGGTAGCAGAGGCGCGTATTGGTGTTCGGGGCGGACGGAAGGCTGTTGCTCTTGCAGTCAGGCAGGCTGTACGTGACCTGGATCTGCCCCCCGGTCTCGGTGAAGATGTTGCCGATCCGCATCCGGTTGTTGCTGGTGTTGTTCTTGCTCAACACCCGGTTCGCCATCGACACCGGCTCGAAGGTCACCGGCGGCATGACGACGGTGCCCCCGACCAGGCCCTTGTGCACCAGCGAGGTAAGCCACATTCCGGCGTGGTCACTGCCGTCACCGACGGGCGGATAGGTGTGACCCAGCGTCCAGGAGTCCACCGGCTGCCAGCCCGGGGTGGTCTTGGTGGTGTCCCAGACCTGTGTGGTGACCGTCGAGAGCCGCTTGGTCGTCCAGAACGTCGGACCGTAGTTCTCCTTGCAGTCCGCCGCGGCCGCCGTGCACTCCTGGTCCCAGGGGACGTCCTTCCAGTTGCCCCGGTTCGAGCAGTCGGTCACGCAGCGGTCCGCGATGTCGAGGACGACCTGGGCCAGGGGCTTGACCGAGCGGTCGGTGGAACTGCGGTCCCAGGTGCCGTAGTCGATCCGCCGCAGCGATCCGCCGCGGACGTAGGACGCCTTGTTGGTGGAGGTGGCGAGCTTGGCGTAGTAGTTGGATTCCTTCTCGTACCAGTACGACAGGGTGTTGCCGCGCGGATCGACGACGTAGTCGAGGTTCCACCGCCAGGCCTGGTTGCAGAACGACGAGGCGAACGAGGAGCCGTTGCACGGTTCGTTCGCGTGGTTGCCGGCGACCGGGACGGTCCAGGCGGACTCGGTGGTGGCGCTCTGACCGGGCAGCGTGTTGCGGCCGAAGAAGTACTGCGTGCCGTCGGGCGTGGTCGCCTTCCAGTACTCACCGTCGTCGTCACCGTTGGCGGTGCCGGTCAGCTTCTCGATCTTCGTGCCGTCCTCGTTGCGGCTGTGCCAGCCCTTGCCGGCCTCGAAGATCAGTTCGCCACCCCGACCGTTCAGCGACATCGTCGCGTTCTCGGAGCGCCAGCACTGGTCCCCGGTGCGGTTGGAGCTGTTGTTGCCGCCGCTCATGTCATCGGCGCACGGGACGTAGCTGCGCTCGATGTAGCCGGACCAGAGGCTGAAGCCCTCACCGACCCACGACGGCTGGCTGTTCGAGGCGTCGGACTGGCCGTCGACCGCGTCGGACGTGTAGGAGAGGCCGAGGCTGGGTGCCGGGCCGCCGATCGCTGGCGGCATCCGCATCGGGTACGACCAGGAGAAGCCACCGGTCGACGTGCCCGCCGACCAGGTGGCGCTGGCCGACATCGGGGTCGCGGAGAAGTCACCCTCCGGACCCGAGCTGCCCGCGGCGAGCGCGACGAGCGTCCCGGCCTGCCCGGCGGTCCGCGCCGCCGCGCTGTCGGCGGCCACCGGCACCTCGGCGGTCACCGAGGTGCCGTCGTTCCTGGAGATCAGGGGCTTGGCCGCGCACTCGGCCCGCTGCGGGTCGCGCAGTCCGCACTCGGGGACCTGCCAGAGCCGCAGCCGAGATGCCCAGTCGCCACCGAAGGCGTCCCGGAAACCGCGGTAGTCCACCGAGACGGTGGCCGCGCCGGGCTGACCGGGTGTCGTGGACCGCGCGGCGGCCTGACCGGCGTCGTCGATCCGCAGCATCAGTCCGTCGCGCCACCGGGCCGGCACGGCCGCGCGGTCCAGCAGTTGGACCGAGACCGCCGAGGTTCGGGCGCCTGCCGTGCCGGCCGCCCGCTGGACCGACACCGGCAGCGCACCAGCGGGCACCGCCGAGGACGAGGAGCGGCGCTGACCGGCCGCGCCTGCCGCGCCGTCCGACGGCAGGGTCACCGTCGCCTCGCCCGGGGCGGGCCACACGGGCGCGGCGGGCTTGGCGTTCGGTACGGCCTTCGTCGGCCGGGCACGACCGACCGCCGGGCCGCCGTCCTTGTCGAGCTTCTCTCGCTGACCGGTCCCGGGCTTGGGGCCGCCCGGCGCGGCCTGCGCCGGAACCGACAGCCCCATGGTCAACAAAGCGGCGCTGAGCAACCCCGCCAGGAGAGCCTTGCCGGTTTTATGGGGCTTTCGAAGGGTTTTACGGAGAGTTTTTGAGTAGGGGTTCACCATGCCTCCACGGACGAGGTCGACGTGCGGGGTTCGGTCAGGGGCTGCGGAGCGGTCAGTCCTCGGGTGCTTCCACCGACTCCGGCGACTCCGCATCGAAGAGCGTCTTGACCGTCGCGTCGGTCAGTGCACCCTGATAGAGGCCGAGCTTGTCGATGTCGCCCCGCCAGAGGTCGACCCACCGTGTCGTTCCGCCCACTGGGGTGAAGCGGGCAGCGCCGACGACGAGCGGACCGGTCGCGTCGAAGGCGCCGGTGAAGGTGCCGCTGCTGAAACCCTTGATCCCCTCCTGCTTTCCGTTGACATAGAGCCGGATCTCGCGCCGGGACGCGTCGTAGACGGCGACCAGATGCGTCCACCGGGCCCAGTCGTCCTCCGTCAGGACCCCCGACGTCATCGGAACCGCCACGGTCTGACCCGTGGTGTCATCGTCGTCGACGCCGAAGACGCTGACACACCACCGGTACTCGGTCGTGGTGCCCACCGTGAAGGCACGCTGGCCGAGGTAGAAGGCCGACTGTTGCGTGCCGGCCTGACTGACGGCGGTCATGGTGCCCAGTGCCTGTGCGTCAGGTCGCACCCAGACGGACACCGAGAAGGACTGATCCGTACGCAGCACGCGGCCGTCCTGCCAGACCGGGTTCTGCGGCTCGGCGAGATTGTCCTGTGAGCGCCCGTACTCTGTCGTCAGCTGGGCCGGATCCTCGATGCCCTGTCGGTCCAGCGTCAGGAACTTGTCGTCGGAGAGAGAGCCGAAATCGGCGCCCGCCGTCAGAGCCAGCCTGCGGCCGAACTGACCGTCCTCCGGCGCGCTGCACAGGGTGGGGTCCGTCGACTCCACGTAGCACGGCATGCCGTTGCCGAAGCCCCAGTCACCCACTTTGACCGCCGACAGCATTCCCGGCTCGTCGAAGCCTCCGGAGTCCGGATCCTCGGCGAGCTGACCGGTGAAGTCGTGGTCGACCAGCACCCGGTCGTACACCTGCACGTCGGCCAGGTTGCCCTTCAGCCAGTTGGCCGGCGCGCCCGAGGTCCAGCCCCGCCCGACGCTGAACGGGCCACCGGCGCTCCACGCGGCCGCGGTCCGATCCGTCTCGGCGGTGAGTTTGCCGTTGACGTAGAGCCGGATCTTCCCGGCGGTCTTGTCGTAGACACCGGCGATGTGCGTCCACCGCCCGACGTCCGCCGTTGTCAGGGCGGAGCTGACCGCTGCTCGGGTGGAACTGGATTGCAGGTCGGTGTCCTTCATCAGGAACGACCAGCGCGGCGTCAGCGGGGAACCCTCCAGCCGGGTACCCAACACGAAGCCGGCCGTGCTGGTGCCGGCCTGGGCGGCGACCGCCATGTCCGCCGTGGTGGGAAGCGCCGCCAGGCGTACCCAACCCGCGACGCTGAACGACTGCGTGGTGTCCACCACCGGCCCGGTTGTGGCCAGGCTGGACGAGGTGCCGTTGAACGAGGCGGTCTCGCCGCGAATCAGCCGCAGATCTCCGGTCCACGAGACGCTGCCCGAGGACAGCGGGGTCCTGCCCGAGGGGGGCGACTGCTGCGTGTCGTCGAGTGCCTGCGACGCCGTGACCCCGGGGTAGGTCTCCAGACCCCAGCGGGCCGTGGCGGGCGCCGGCCGAGGGGCCGTGAACTCCAGCGAACCGTAGCCGATGTTGCCGGCACCATCGGTTGCGGAGATGTAGAGCGTGTTCAATCCGTACTTGGGCACCACCAGCGATACCTGCGCCTGCTTCACGGTGATGGGTTCGCTCGGTGGCCTCATCACTATGCGACCCACCGCCGTGACCTCGGTGACCGGCGGGTTGACCCAGCCGTACCGGAACTTGGTCACCGTGGAATCGGTGGACGAGATGAGGAAGGTCGCCGTGCTGCCCGGCAACCCAGTTCCGGAGGTCAGCGTCGCGGTCACCGGCGGCACCTTGGTGTCGGCCATGAACTTGCACCAGTCGGACCAGACACTCGTCCGGCTGTACGGAGCGGGGTCCGTCGCCTTGGCGCGGAACGCGTATGTCACCCCCTCGCCGGCCGTCACCGCGGCCGTCGTCGAGCGACCTCCGGCGGGAACCGACGCTCCGGCCGGCGCCGACCGGCGCGGGGTCGACGCGTCGATCACACCGTTGGCGGGTACCTGGACCCACTCGTACCCGGTCGTCAGCGCCTGCGTACCGTCCGCGTCCGGGAAGATCGCGGAGAACGTCGGCTTCAGGGTGCCGATGACCAGCGTCGTGCTGGCCGAGCAGGCAACGCCGGCCGCCTGCAGGTTGTTCGGCTTACCGGGGATGGAGTCGAAGTCGACCACCAGCTTCGCGTTGCCCGGGAAGAACTTCTTCCACCGGTCGGTCGTGGACTCGCCCGACCCGTCGGTGGCGCTGCACGCGCAGAAGCCGAAGGTGATGTTGGTGGCACTGCTGGTCGCGGAGGACTGGATCACGCTGGTCACCGCGGACCCGGTGAAGTTGACGGTCATGTCCGGCTGTGGCGAGTCGGAGCACCCGGAGCCCTCGTTGGCGTGCGAGCTGGCCGAGGACTTCAAGCCGATCAGCTTCGGCGCCCAGTTGGTACGCGGAGTCGAGGCGATGCCACCAGAGTGGTACATGTAGGTCGGCGTGTTGCCGCACGACCAGGAGTGATCCAGCTTCATCTGCACATACGCGGACTCGATGTGCTTGCCCCGCACGGTGGTCAACGGGAAGTCGAAGTAGGACCGGTACAGCTTCCCGGAGTCCGGGTCCCGGCCCACCCGGGCCACCGAGGTGTCCGTGTTGTTGCTGTTGTTGTTCGTCGAGTACGCCCATCGGGACTTGCCGGTGGACCAGGCCGGGTCGATGTAGACCGGGAAGGTCGCGCCGGCCGGCGAGAGCAACGCGGCGTCCGGGCGGAGGACCAGGTCACCGTCGGCGACCTGGACATCGACGGCGGCGACACGCGCTCTGTCACCCGGCGCCGCCGACGACGAGAGGTCGGACGACGACCCACCCGCGGACGCGGCGTCCCCGGCCGAGGCCGTCGCCGATCGCTGGCCTGACGTTGCGACACCGGCGTGGGAGTCCCACATGACGGCGCTGTCGGCGGCGGCGAGGACCTCGTCGCCGGCGAGCGCCGACAGGCGACCGTCTCGACCCCGCACCACCCGCGCGTCGCCGCCCAGGTCGAAGCGGAGTTCGCGCAGACGCGGGTTTGCCGCTGCCTCCGGCGTCTTGACCACGAGGACGTGGGTGAACCCGGTCCGGGTGGCCCGCAGCACCAGGTCCGTGCCGGGCAGCACGTCGGTGTAGGTGGCCGAGTCACCGGACACCGAGGGTCGGGGTAGACCACCCGGCCAGGACAGGGAGAACGACCGGCCGTTGCGGGACAGGACCACCGCGGCGGCATCGCCACCGTCGGAGAAGCGCACGTCCGCAACCGACGCCGTCGGCCGCCAGCCGTCCGCACCCCGACGTAGCGCGAGGTCGACGACCGCCCACGAGCCGTCGGGGCGCTTGACCTGCTGCGGCACCACGGCCAGTTCCGCCGTGAAGCCCCCGGACGGGTTGGCGAACACCTGGGTCAGTTCGGTACGCGCCGACGCGACCTCCACCCGCTTACCGGAGCGGCGCGCGGCGGCGGACGCCGAGGCGGGGTCGGCGGTCTCGGAGATGGCGGTTGACGGTTTCGACGCGGCAGCCGGCACGGCCTGTGCGGGCACCGCGACGGATGTGCCGAGAAGCGCGACCGCGCTTCCGACTACGAGAAGGGAACGTCTCTTTAGGAGCGCGGGCAGCAGCCAGCGGCCAGTGGTCATCAAAAACCCCCGTGCTGATGAGAACTAGTCGGCCGAACTGTAGGGCTGGCTTACAGGTTTGTCTATGTCCGCTACCGCCCGTGATAACAAATGGGGTACCAGCCCGCAATGATGACTACGGCCGCACCCGCCGTCACCGGTGAACGGCTGTCCGGCGCCTCCACGTGAGTGATCCGGCGGCCGCCGGTCAGCCCGCCGCCGGCTGGGTGGCGAGCAGTGCGGCCTCCCGGGCCGGGTCCAGGCCGACCGCAGCGCGGCGGGGCCTGCCGGCGCGCGGCGGAACCGTGCCCACCTCCCGCAACCACCGCCACGTGTCCGCCACGGTCTCGGCCACCGGCCGGCAGGTCAGCCCCGCCGCGTGGGCCCGGCTGGTGTCCCGCTCCAGCAGCCAGCGGTACGGATGCCCGAGCGGCAGCCAGATCGGCAGGTCGCTCCACGGCTCCACCCCGGCGGCGAGGATCGACTCGGGGTCGGTCCAGCGCAGCCGAGCGTCGGAGCCGGTGACCGCCACGCACTCGTCGAGCAGCTCACCCATCGTGCTGTGCCCGGGGCGGCTGACCGCGTTGAACGTCCCGCCCCGCGCTCGGGCGCCCTGGTCCAGCATCCAGCTGGCCAGGTCGCGCACGTCGATGCACTGGATCGGCAGCTCGGCCGGGCCGGGGGCGAGCACGTCGCCGCCCCGCGCGATGCGGCTCAGCCACCAGGGCAGCCGGCCGATGTCCTCCCCCGGCCCGAGGATCAGCCCGGCCCGGGCGATCAGCGCCCGGTCACCGAAGACCTCCCGCACCGCCCGCTCCGCCCCCGCCTTGAGCTGCTGGTAGTCGCCGTCGGCAGCGTCCGGGTCGGCGTCGGCCACCGGCGCGGTCTCGTCCGAGCCGGGCGCCACCGGGTCGGCGTAGACCGACCCGCTGGACACGTAGGTGTAGTGCCCCACGGTGTCGACCAGCGCACGGGCAGCGGCGCGCGCGGCGCGCGGCGCGCCGTCCCAGGTGTCGACCACCAGATCCCACTCGCCGTCCGCGAGCACCGCCAGGCCGTCCGGCGCGCTCCGGTCACCCCGCAACCGGTGTACGCCGGGCGGGACCGACCCGTGCAGCCCTCGGTTGAACACCGTCACCGACCAGCCCCGGCGAACCGCCTCGGCGACCGTCGCACCGCCCACGAAACCCGTACCGCCCAACACCAGCAATCTCATGTGCTCCACCCTGGCGGATGGGTGTGGCGGATTGCGCTCTTGTTCACGGCGAGCGGATCTGCCCTCGGCAGAACCCCCGCACCGACGCCCGCGCGCAGCCGGATCGGGCAGGTCGACTGGGGATTGGGCCGGTCAACCGGCGAGCAGCCGGTCCAGCGGGCGGGGCACGGCACCCGACTCGAGAGCGCGCACGAGCGCCCCCGCGTAGCGGGCCTTGCGGCCACTCATCGTCCCCAGGAAGCGGCGTAGTTGCCGCTCGACCGGGCGCCCACGCTGGGCGGGCTGGTTCTGGAACACCCGCAACCGGGCCAGGTCCCCCTGCTCGGCGATGACCCGCTCGACGCCGTCGCTGCCGAGCGCGCGGATCAGCTCGTCCTCCAGGTCGGTCACGCAGACACCGAAGCCGAGCTCCTCCATTGCCGACCGGGTCAGGCCGGCGCCGAGACCCACCTGCTCCAGGCCACGCCGGAAGAAGCCCTCCTCGGCCTCGTCACACAGCCCCCGCACGGTCACGGCGAGGCCCTGCGCGCCGAAGAGCCGCAGGTACCGACCGACGCTCATCGCGCCTCCGAGCGGCACCACGCACACGCCCTCGGCGGCCAGATCGCGGCGCCGTCGCTCAGCCAGCGCCTCCACCGCGAACTGGTCGCTGACCCCCTCGACGAGCACGACGGTACGCAGGCCGGCCGCCGACTCCCGGGCCGCGTCGGCGGCGGTCGCGGCGTCCGGACCGCCGGCCGCCCAGACGCGTACGGCGGCGCGGAAGCGGTCCGGCTCAGGCACGGGACCGAGTCTCGCAACGACCAACCCGTGTCACAACCGGATTGTCCGCGGTCTGCCGGGCGTCGGGATCCCGGTGGTGTCACCACGGCAAACGGCTCGTCACCGAGAATGCGGTGACGAGCCGTTGCGAACTGGTGGGCGATACTGGGTTTGAACCAGTGACCTCTTCCGTGTCAAGGAAGCGCGCTCCCACTGCGCCAACCGCCCGTGGTTTCCGCCCGACCCGGACGCTCAAGCCCGTCGAGGCGAATCGCGAGCGGACGACGGGATTCGAACCCGCGACCCTCACCTTGGCAAGGTGATGCGCTACCAGCTGCGCTACGTCCGCACGTCCCCGACGAACGCCGGCGACGCGGCAAACTCTACCCGATGCCAAGATCGGCGGGCGCGCGACCCTGGGCGGCGGCGATTGCGCTGGTCGCCACCGGGGTACTGAGTGACCTCGACAGCGCACCACACCCCCTAAGGAGGCTGTCGTGGGTATTGGCACCAGCATCTTCCTGATCGCGCTCGGCGCGATCCTCACCTTCGCGCTCGACGCGAGCGTCGGCGGCATCAACCTCGACGTGGTCGGCTGGATCCTGATGGGCGCCGGCGTGCTCGGCCTGATCATGACCACGCTGATCTGGGGTCGCCGCCGCCAGGCGGTCCCCGTCGCCACCGAGCAGCCGGTGGAGTACCGCCGGGTCGAGGAGCCGGTCGAGTACCGCCGGGTCGAGGAGCGGCGGGACATCGCCCCGCCGCTGTGACACGACCATCGGCCACCACTGACGGAACTGGCGGAGCACCCGGGCCCGGCCACCTCGACAGAGGCGGCCGGCCCGGCGTTTCGTGGCCTGCCGCGCCACGGGAGGCACCGGCTGCGAGCGTGACGCAGCCCGCCCCGCTCACCGCATGAGGGCGTTGAGCGTGCCGTAGTCGAGGGCGTCCGCCAGCGCGTCGTACGTGCCCGCGCCGAGGGCCTCGTCCGCCGCCCGGCGGGCGACCGCGTACGCGGCCTGCGCGATCGACGAGCCGAGGCTCACCCGGGCCACCCCCAGCCGGGCCAGGTCCCCCACCGCCGGGGCGCCCGGCCCGGCGAGCACGTTCAGCGGCGCCGGCACCGCCCGCACCAGCTCGCGGATGGTCACCGGGTCGACCACCCCGGGCACGAAGATGCCGTCCGCGCCGGCGGCGAGATAGGCGGTGGCCCGGGCCAGGGTCTCGGCGACGTCCCCAGCGCCAGCGAGGAACGTGTCGATCCGGGCGTTGACGAACAGCGGCAGACCCGCAGCGTCGGCCGCGCCTCGCACCGCGCCGATCCGGGCGCACTGGTCGGGCACGTCGCGCAGCGGTGGGCCGCCCTCGCGTCGGGCGTCCTCGATGTTCACGCCGACGGCACCGGCGTCGAGCACCGCGCGTACGGTCACGCCGACCTCCGCCGGCGTCGCGCCGTACCCGGACTCGATGTCGGCGGTGACCGGCAGCGGCACCGAGGCGGTGATCCGGCGGACCAGGTCGACGGCCGCGTCGCGGCCGAGGATGTCACCGTCGGGCGCCCCGAGACTCCAGGCGACGCCGGCGCTGGTGGTGGCCACCGCGCGGGCACCGGCGGCGGCCACGACGCGGGCGCTCGCGGCGTCCCAGGCGTTGACCAGGACCAGCGGCGACCCGGGGGTGTGCAGGGATCGGAACAGTTCGGCTCGGGTGTGGTGTTCGCTCACGCGGCAAGTCTCGGCCGGCCCCGCAGCCGCCGGTAATGTTTTAGCGCCAGCTGAAACCATCGGGGGTGCCGTGGTCGCCATCAGCATGTCGGCGGGCGCCGTCGCCCGCATCCGGTTCGCCGTCTCCTGCCTGTGGGAGGTCGTCGCGAGCGTCCGGGTGCTGCGCGACCCCGGAGACCACGCGGTCCACCTGCCCTGGGTACGCCGGGTGCGTCAGCCGTTGGTCGAGGCGGGTGTGATCGAGTCGGACGGCGGGCTGCTCTGGCAGCTGGTGCCGGCACCGCCCGGCTACCTGGCCGACTTCCTCACGCCGCCGCCGGCCAACCTCAACCCCGATCTGGCCGCCGAACTGACGGCCCTGCGCGCCACCGGGGCCGACACCGTCCGCGCCCACCTGGACCTGTACCCGGGCGACCGCACGCCAGCACTCGCCGCCCTGTACGCCGACCCGCCGGCCGGGCTGCGCCGCCTCAGCGAGGAGATCGAGGCGTACTGGCGGATCGCCCTGGCCCCGCACTGGCCGCGGCTGCTGCTGCTGCTCGACGCCGATGTCACCGCACGCGCCCGCCTGCTCGCCGAGGACGGTGCGGCGGTGCTCCTCAACGATCTGCACCGGCAGGTCCGGTGGGAGGGCGACACGCTGGTCGTCGCGCAGCGGCACTGCCTGGCCCCGGACGTCGCGGACGGTCCGGGCCTGGTGCTGGTCCCGTCGGTCTTCGTCTGGCCGTCGGTGCTGAGCGTCTCCGCCGGGGATGCGCCGCAGCTCGCCTACCCCGCCAGTGGGCTGGGCACCCGGTGGGAGCGGCCGAACGGCGTCCCGGACGCGCTGGCCGCCGTGCTCGGCCGCGGGCGGGCCCGGCTGCTCACCGAACTTATCGGGCCGGCGAGCACCACCGAACTGGCCCGTCGCAGTGGGATGTCACCCGGCGGCGTCTCCCAGCACCTCACCGCGTTGCGCGCGGCCGGTCTGGTGGTGACCCACCGCCGGGGTCGGGCCCTGCTCAGCGCCCGCACCGACCTCGCCGAGGCGCTGCTCTCGGCAACGGCATAGCCGACATCGGTGCGCCCTCACCTCGTCACCCATCGCCGAGGCGGTCTACCGCCGCCGCGGCTTCCCGCCGTGGGCGAGTTCCGGCTGCTGACCTTCTGACCGGGCCGCCCGCCCGCTGACACGTTCCGGAGCAGATCCTCGTCCGGAACGCGGAAAAGCCGCCCGGGGCATGGTCAACGAAGCCGCGGATTGCGAAACTGCTGGCAATGTCCAGCACACCGCTGTCCCTGCCGCAGCCATCCGCGCGGGCGCCCGAGTTCGGCCGGGACGCGCTCATCGTCTGCGAGAACCTGGTGCGGATCTACCAGACCGGTTCGATCGAGGTGCAGGCGCTGCAGGGACTGGACCTGGCCGTGCAGAGCGGTGAGCTGGTCGCCGTCGTCGGTGCCTCCGGGTCCGGCAAGTCGACGCTGCTCTCCATCCTGGCCGGCATCGACGCCCCCACCGCCGGGCGGGTCCGGGTCGGCCAGTGGAATCTCCTGGCGATGTCCCGCGCGGACCGGGTGGACTACCGGCGGCACACCGTCGGGTTCGTACGGCAGCAGACGGCGAGCAACCTGATCCCCTACCTGACCGCACGGGAGATGGTGGACCTGCCGATGACGGCGGCCCGTACCGCGAAGAAGGAGCGCCGGGAGCGCGCGGCCGAACTGCTGGACAGCCTCGGTGTCGCCGACTGCGCCGACCGGCGCCCCGGGCAACTCTCCGGAGGTCAGCAGATGCGGGTCGCGATCGCGGTGGCGCTGGCCAACCAGCCGCGGGTCCTGCTCGCCGACGAGCCGACCGGCGAGTTGGACGCCGCCACGTCCGCGGAGGTCTTCGGCGTGCTGCGGAACGTCAACCGGCGGTACGGCGTCACGGTTGTCGTGGTGACCCACGACCCGGAGGTCAGCGGCCAGGTCGAACGGACCATCGCGATCCGGGACGGGCGCACCAGCAGCGAGGTGCTGCGCCGCACCACCACGGACGCGGAGGGCGACACGCACGTGATCGCCGAGGAGTACGCAGTGATGGACCGGGCCGGCCGGGTCCAGGTGCCCCGCGAGTTCCGGCAGGCGCTGGCGCTGACCCGACGGGTCCGGCTGGCCCTGGAACCCGACCACATCACGATCCGCCCCGATTCGGGAAGCGACGAATGAGCAGCGAGCCGCTGCTGCGCGTACGCGGCGTCCACCGGCGCTTCCGCACCGGGCCGACCGTCGTACACGCCCTGCGCGGCGTGTCGTTCGACGTGGCCGCCGGTTCCATGGTGGCGCTCGTCGGCCGGTCCGGTTCGGGCAAGACCACCCTGCTCAACGTCATCGGCGGACTGGACCGCCCGGACGCCGGAACCGTGCACGTCGACGGCGCCGACGTCGGCGCGCTCGACGAGGACGACCTGTCCCGGCTGCGGCGCGAGAAGGTGTCGTACGTCTTCCAGAGCTTCGGGCTGATCCCGGTGCTGTCGGCAGCGGAGAACGTCGCCGCCCCGCTGCGGCTGGCCCGCGTCGCTCCGGCCGAGCGCGAGCGGCGGGTCGAGTTGCTGCTGGATCTGGTCGGCCTGGCCGACCACGCCCGCCAACGGCCGGCCGAGCTGTCCGGCGGCCAGCAGCAGCGGGTGGCGATCGCCCGCGCGGTGGCCGCCTCGCCCCGGCTGCTGCTCGCCGACGAGCCCACCGGGCAACTGGACGCCGAGACAGGTCTGTCGGTGATGGCCCTGCTGCGCGGGATAGCGGAATCCGAAGGCGTCACCGTGCTGGTGTCGACGCACGACGCGGTGATGATGGCCCTGGCCGACCGGGTGATCCGCATCCACGACGGGCACCTCGACGAACAGGCGACCGGGCCGTACGGGCCCGTGTCGGACGCCGGGTGACACGACGATGCTGAGGCTGGTCAGCCGGCGCGCCCGCGCGCAGTGGCCGTTGCTGGCGGCCCTGCTCGGGGTCGTCACGATCGGCGCGACGCTGCTGGGCACCTGCACCCTGCTGGTCACCCGCACCGCCGAGCGGGCGCTGGAGGTCGCCATGGCCCGCGCCGCCCCTGCCGCCGTCGACGTGACCGTCTACACCGGCGCCGTCGAGGGCCGGGACGCGTCGTCCGTCGCCGCCGACACCCGCACCGTGGTGGCCTCCGCGCTCGCACCGTTCCCGGTGACAACGACCGCGCGGGCGTCGACAGTGCTGCGGGCGCTGCCGCCCGCGCTCGCCCCGGGCACCACGGTCCCGGCCCAGGCGTACCTGTCGGGGCTGGACGATCTGCCGGCCCGAGCCGAGCTGATCACCGGACGCTGGCCACAGCACCCTGGCGACGCGGTGCTGCTGGAGTCCACCGCCGGACTCCTCGGCCTCACCCCCGGTAGCCGGGTGCGCCTCGGCGCCGAGCTGGCCCACCCGCCAGTCCCGGCCATCGACGTGACAGTCGTCGGTGTGGTACGCCCGCTGCCCGGGCGCGGCTGGGACCGCGACCCGCTCGCCGCGGCCGGCTCCGCCACCGGCTACCGGGACGGCCGCTTCCTGCAGCCGGTCAACGCCTACGGCCCGTTCCTCGTCGACCTCGCCGACCTGGTCACCACCAGCGCCACCGTCGACCGGCTGGAGGTCACCGCCCATCCGGACCTGTCCCACCCCAACCGCCGCGACCTGGAGACCATGGCCGGGGCCGTCCGCAGTGCCGACCGCAGGCTGGCCGGCACCCTCGGCGACCGCGTCACGCTCGCACGTGTCTCCTCCGACCTGGCGCTGACCCTGCGGGCCGCCGACGACCAACGGCACGTCACCGCCGCCGTCGTGCTCGCCATCGCCGTCCTCGGCGGTGTCCTGGCCGCGACGGCACTCGTCCTCGCCGGCCGGCTGACCGCGGGCATCCGCGCGGACGAGACCGCCCTGCGGTCCGCCCTGGGCACCAGCCGCCGCCAACTCGCCGCCACCGCGGCACTCGAGGCCGGGCTCGTCGCCGCCGTCGCCGCGGCGCTCGCGATACCGGCCTCGTCGGCCCTGCACGCCGGCCTGACCCACCTGCCGCCGCTGGACGACGCCGGCCTGACCGTCCGGCCGGCCATCACGAGTGCCCAGGTTCTCGCGGTGGTCGGCGGTGCGCTGGTGCTCACCGCTGTGCTCACCGTCTTGGCGATCCGGCCCGTCGGGGCACCCGGCGACCGGCGCACCCGCCGCGAACTGCTGGCCCGCTCCGGCGCCGACCTGATGCTCGCCGTATTCGCCGCCGCCGGGTGGTGGCAGCTGCACGCGCAGCCCACCGCCGCCAGCCCACGCGCCGACGCGGTCCGGGTGCTCGCGCCGGCGCTGCTGCTCACCGCGGGCGCCGCCCTGGCGCTCCGGGTGGTACTGCCCGCGCTGCGCGGCGCCGACCGACTGGCGTACCGCGCCCGCGGGTTGGCGCTCCCGCTGGCGGTCTCCGAGAGCGCCCGCCGGCCCCAGGCGGTCGCCGCCGGGCTGCTCGTCGGGCTGGCCTGCGCGGCCGGAACCTTCGGCCTCGCCTTCGACGCCACGTGGCACCAGTCGCAGCGCGACCAGGCCGCGCTCTCCGTCGGCACCGACCTGGCACTCACCCTCAGCACGGCGCCAGCACCCGGCGACGGCGCGGTCGTCAGCGCGGCCACCGCGGGGGCGGTGAGTCCGGCCCTCGACCGTGGTACCGCAGTCGGTCAGTGGCTCGGCACCGCCGGCGATGCGCCGCGCCTGGTCGCCGTCGACACCACCCGAGCCGACGCGCTGCTGCGCGGGCCGGTGGACAGCGACCGCGGATGGGCGGACGTGGGCGCCACGCTGGCACCACGCACCCGGGTCACCGGCCTCGCCGTTGCGGCCGGCGCCCCGCTCGTCCTGAGCGGGACCGCGGCCGGCGGCACCTCCCTCGCCGTGACGCCCCGGCTGCTGCTGCAGGACGCCACCGGCCTGCGCACGTCCTGCACCGGTCCCGCCGTACCGCTCGATGGTCGGGAGTTCCGGCTGCCCGCCTGCGCGACGGCTGACGGGCTGCGCCTCGTCGCGGTCGCCCTGCCGGTCACCGCCGACCCGGTCGGCGGACCCGTCGCCGTAGCCGTCACGCTCACCGTGCCGCCCGCCGGGTCGGCGCAAGGGTCCACCGACGGGTCGGACTGGACCGCCACGTCCGCGCCGCCGGTCCCGAGCAGGGTGCGCGACCTGAGCGTCACGCTGTCTCCGGTACGGACGGGAACCGCGCTGCGGATGGCCGCGACAGTCGACCTCGGCGGCGCAGACGACGCCGCCCGGACTATCGTCGCCACCGCCTTTCCGGACCCCGGGCCGGTGCCCGTCGCCGTCTCCGCCCGCTTTGCCAGCGAGGTCGGTGTCGACAGTGGCAGCCAGCTCAGCGTCACGGTCGGCACCACGCCCGTCCCGATCGTCGTCACCGAGGTCGTGCCGACCGTACCGTCCGCCCCCGGCGCCGTCGCCGTCCTGGCCGACCTGGACACGCTGTCCCGCGCACGCGCCGTCACCGGCGACCTGACGTTCCCGGTCGACGCCTGGTGGGTCGGCCACCCCGCCGGTCCCGGTGCCGTCGAGCGGGCCACCGCCCTGCACCTGGGCACCGTCACGAACCGCGAGGCGGAGACCGCCCGCCTCACCGGCGGCCCGCTGCGCGCCGGGCTGCCGGCCGCGCTCCGGCTCATCGTCCCGGCCGCGGCCCTGCTGCTGCTCGCCGGCGTCGTCCTGCACGTCACCTGCGATCTGCAGGTCCGCGCCGTCGAGGTGGCGCGGCTGCGCGGCCTGGGGATGTCCCGGCGCGGCATCCGGGCCGTGCTGCTCGGCCAGCACGTCGGCGTTCTGCTGCCCCTGCTCGCGGCGGGCGCCGCCGTCGGCGCGCTCGCCACCCGCATCGTCGCTCCCCTGCTCGTGCGCTCCGACACCGGCGCCGCGCCCGTCCCGGCCGCCCAGCCACAGTGGCCGTGGCCAGCCGAGGCCGCACTGCTCGCCGTACTGCTGGCCGGATGCCTGCTGGCGGTCGCCGTTGTGGTCACCGTCCAGGTCCGCCGGGCCGACGCCGCGCACCTGCGGGTGGCGCCGTGAAACGGTGGCTGACCCGCCGGTGGCCGGCGCCGCACTGGCCCAGCGTCCGCGGCCGGGGCCGGACCGACGCCGGACCGCTGCTGCTCACCGCCGCCGTCATCGCGGCCGTCGCGCTGCTCGCCGGGGCCGTGCCGGCGCTGCTCCGCGCCGCCGCCGACAGCGCCGTCCAGGACACGGTCCGCCGCGCCGGCCAGGACTCGAACGTCCTCGTACACGCCGACTGGGAACGCGACGACGGACCGACCGGCGGGCGGGTCCGGACAGCCCGCCTCGCCGATGACGTCGACGACTTCCGCGCCCGGGCGGCCTACGCGCTCGGGCCCGACCTGGACGCCGCGCTGCTCCCGCCCATCGCCGTTGTCAACGGTCCGATCCTCAGCATCACCGACGGCAGCGCGCCGCGTACCTTCCAGTTCACCTACCTGGCCGGCGATCTCGGCGGCCCGGACGTGACCTGGGTCGCCGGCAGCGCGCCCGGCCCCGCCGTCACCGACGAGTTCGTCGAGACCCCCTACAACGGACCGCCCTGGCCGGTGCAGGTCGGCATCTCCGAGGCGGAGGCCACCGCACTTCACCTCGGCCCCGGCGATCGAATCCCGGTCAAGGACGGTCAGGGTCGCGACCGGGACGTCCGGATCAGCGGGATCTACCGACCCGCGGACAGCGCCGACCCCGCCTGGCGACTCGCCCCGGCGCTCCTGCGCCCCGCGCCTGGCGCCGACGGCGTGGGGACCACCCGGTTCGCCGGCCTGCTGTCGGCCGAGTCGTTACCGGACGCCCGGCTCGCCGTCGACGAGGACCAACTGCGACGTACCATCCACTTCGCACCCGTTCCCGACGCGCTCACCTGGGACACCACCGCGGCACTCGCCAGCCAGGTGGTCAAGCTCAAGGCAGCCTCCGGCTCTTCCGGCGCCCGCGACGAGTCCCTGAAGTGGGAGTCGCAACTCGACACCACCCTGCGCGCCGCCCGTACCCGGATCGGCGCCGTTGCCGTGCAGGCCGCCGTCCTGCTCACCGGGGTGCTGACCGCCACGGTGCTGGTCCTGCTGCTCGCCGCCGACCTGCTGGTCCGCCGCCGTACCCCGGCGCTGAGCGCCGCCCGGCAGCGTGGGGCGGCGCTACCCGACCTCGGTGCGGAACTGACCATCGAGTCCACAGTGGTGTCCCTGTCGGCCGCCGCCGTCGGGCTCGCGCCCGCCCGCGCGGCGGCTCCCGGCGTCTCCTGGGCCTGGGCCGTTCCCGCTGTCCTGGCCGGAGCCCTCGCCGGGCCGACGTTCGGCATCCTCGCCGCCGCCCGCGCCAGCCGCGACCGGCGTCAACCCGCCAACCGGGCCGCTCGGCGCTGGATCCGGGCCACCGGCCAGCTACGTCGCGCCGCCGTGGAGGCCGCAGTCCTGATCGCCGCGGTCGCCGCCTTCGTCACCCTGCACCAGCGCGGGCTCCTGTCCGTCGCCTCCGACGGCGACACCGGCGCGCTGACCGGCGACACGATCCTGCCGATCAGCGCCCCCGCTCTGGGCGTGCTCGTCGGCGCGCTCGTCCTGCTCCGGCTGCTGCCCCTGGGGGCGCGGTTCGCGCTCCGGCAGGCGCTGCGCTCGCGCCGCCCGCTGGCCGTGTTCGGTGCCGCCCGGGCGGCCGCAACGGCCGGGCGCGCGCTGCCGCTGCTGGTTCTGGTGAGCGCCACGGCGCTGGCGTCGTTCGCGCTCATCCTCGGCGCCACCGTCAACCGGGGCCTGGCCGACGGCGCGTGGAGCAGCGTCGGCGCCGACGCCCGCCTCGACGTCGGCGCCGAGGCCGGGGTCGCCACGCCCGCGGTCGCCGAGCGCATCGCCGCCGCACCCGGGGTCGGGCAGGTCGTCGTCGCGCAGGTGACCGACTCGGCGCGCGTCTTCAGCGATTCGACACTGTTCACCCCACGCCTGGTCATCGTGGACGCCGACGCGTTCCAGCGCCTGCTGGCCACCACCCCGCTGCCCGACGCGCCGGCGCTGGCCCGGCTCACGACACCCGGTCCCGGCCCCGGGGACGTCCCAGCGCTGGTCCGATCGAGCGACGGCGAGCTGCGGACCGGCACGCGGTTGCAGCTACCCCGGGACGACGCCCCGGCGATCCCTCTCACCGCCGTCGGTACCGCGCCCTCCGTCGGCGGCGCCGGTGACGTCGTCATCGTGGACGCCGCGGCCCTCGCGGGCGCCGGGCTGCCCGCCGTTCCCAACACCGTCTGGGTGACCGGCCCCGGCGCGGCGCGGGCCGTGTCGAACAGCGGCGTCGCCGCCGACGTCGTGCTGCGCGCCGACGTCCTACGGGCGCAGCGAGTGGCCCCGCTGACCGCAGGGCTGGTACGGCTGGCGTGGACGGCCGCCGCGGTGCTGCTGGCGCTGGGGCTGCTCGGCCTCACGCTCGCCGCCGCCGCAGGCGCGTCGGAGCGGTGGCAGACCCTGACCCGGCTGCGGACCCTCGGCCTGCGGCCACGCGACGCCCGCTGGGTCGCCGCCGGAGAGGTGCTGCCGCCGGTCGTGGTCGCCGCGGTGTGCGGCCCGCTGCTCGGGGCCCTGCTCGCACGCCTGACGCTCGGCCCGCTCGACCTGCGGCTGCTCACCGGCCAGGCCGCCGACCCGGGGGCGGTCCCGCCGTGGTGGCTGCTCGGCCTGGTGAGCGTGGCGCTGCTGGCGGCGGCCGCCACGGTCGTACCTGTGGAGTCGGCCCTGCGGCGACGCGACCGGCTGAGCGAGGTGCTCCGCGCCGGCGAGTAGCCGGCCGGCGACCGGTGCAAAAACGAGGCCCGTTACCGGATATCCGGTAACGGGCCTCGTTTTTGCAC
>NZ_JBFAPG010000034.1:0-24568 GCF_040675595.1 Micromonospora sp. NPDC049580 | reverse complement strand
GAGGCGGTGCTCGCCGCCGACGCGGTCCGGCGCCCCCAGATGCCCCACACGAGCTGCCCCGGGTGCCGGTCGACGGCGCCCGGCGCCACCTCGACGACCTCGCCGACCTCCTCGTAGCCGAAGCCGATCAGCGGGTACGGCACGGGGGTCTGGCGGGGGACGAACATGCGGGCGGCGTCGTCCCAGTCCTTGCTGAGCCGGGGATTGCTGCCCCGGTAGAGGGTCAGCTCGGTGCCGGCGGAGATGCCCGAGTAGCAGGTGCGGACCCGGACCTGGCCCGGGCCGAGCGGATCCGGCGGGCAGGGCTCGAGGCTGATCCGTCGAGGCCCGGCGAGAGAGACCACCCAGTTGCCCATGTGTCACATCCCGGTAGCACTGGGCTCCAGGATAGACACAAAATCGCAATATGTCTTGCTATTGATCAATCGAAGGTGTTGAATCCGGCATGTACCGTTCGAGAGGAGTGCCACCGATGTCAGCACCTCCGAGGCGGATACTCGCCACCACCCTGATCATGGCACTGACCGCGTCCACCCTGCTGGCCTGCGGAGATGACGGATCAGACAGCAACAGCAAAAAGATCACTGTTTGGAGCCTGGAGGACGTTGCCGACCGCGTCACCGCCACCAAGGCGATCATCGCGGACTTCACCGCCAAGACCGGGATCCAGGTCGACCTCGTGACCGTCAACGAGGACCAGTTCCCCTCCCTGATCGCCGCCAACGCCGCCGCCGGCGACCTGCCCGACGTGGTCGGCTCGGTCTCCCTGGCCGGCATCCGGACGCTCGCCGGCAACGAGCTGCTGCACGCCTCGGCCAACGCGGAGGTCGTCGACAAGCTGGGCCGACAGACGTTCTCTCCGCGAGCGTTGGAGCTGACCTCCGACGACGGCAAGCAGCTCTCCGTGCCCAGCGACGGGTGGGGGCAACTGCTCGTCTACCGCAAGGACCTGTTCGCCGCCGCCGGCCTGCCCGCCCCCGACACGTACGAACGGATCACCACCGCCGCGGCGAAGCTGAACACCGGCGGCGTCGCCGGCATCACCGCGGCGACCTCGCCCAGCGACGTGTTCACCCAGCAGACCTTCGAGCACCTGGCACTGGCCAACGGCTGCCAGCTCACCGACGACTCGGGCGCGGTGACGCTCGATTCGCCGCAGTGCGTCGAGGCGTTCCGCTTCTACGGCGACCTCATCCGCACCAGCTCGGTGAAGGGCGCGCAGGACGTGGACACCACGCGGGCCACCTACTTCGCGGGCAAGGCGGCCATGGTGATCTGGTCGCCGTTCATCCTCGACGAGCTGGCCGGGCTCCGCAACGACGCCAAACCGACCTGCCCCCAGTGCCAGGCCGACCCGACGTTCCTGGCCAAGAACAGCGGGTTCGTCACCGCGATCAAGGGCCCCAACGGCACCGAACCCGCGCAGTACGGCGAGATCAGCTCCTGGGCCGTGCTCGACGGCGCGGCGGCCGACCCGGCGAAGTCCTTCGTGGAGTACATGCTCGGTGACGGCTACCCGCGCTGGTTCGGCATGTCCCCCGAGGGTCGATTCCCGGTGCGCAAGGGCACCCCGGCCGAGCCGGAGGCGTTCCTCACCGCCTGGAACACCAGCCAGGCCGGCGTGGACGCCAAGTTGCCCCTCGCCGACGTGTACGGCGACGAGGTGCTGGCCACCCTGCGCAGCAGCCCGGACACCTTCGGGCGGTGGGGCCTGAGCCAGGGGCAGGGCAAGCTGGTCGGCGCCATGCTCGGTGAGCTGCCGGTGCCCAAGGTGCTGGGCGACCTCACCTCCGGCAAGACCGACGCGGCGGCCGCCGCCGGCCGGGCCAGGAAGGACGTCGAAGCGATCAAGGCGGGCGTCAATTGACCACCACCGCCCCCGACACCGGCCGCTCCCCCACGAAGGAGCGGCCGGAGCCGCCCCGCCGCCGACCACTGACGCTGCGCCGCCGCGAGTCCCGCGCCGGGCTGGCGTTGGTCGCGCCGACCCTGCTCGTCACCATCGCGGTCATCGGCATCCCGATCATCTGGACCGTGGTGCTCGCCTTCCAGCGGGTCCGGCTCGCCACCCTGCGCAAGACCGGGCTGTTCGGCGAGTTCACCATGGACAACATCGACCGGGTGCTGCACACCCCCGGCTTCGCCGACACGCTGTGGGTCACGCTGCTCTACAGCATCGGCGGCACCGTCGGGTCGATCGCGCTCGGTCTGGTCGCCGCGCTGGTGGTGCGCCGGCCGTTCCGGGGCCGCACGCTGGTGCGGGCCTCCATGCTGCTGCCGTACGTGGCGCCGGTGGTCGCGGTCACCTTCGTCTGGCAGGTGATGCTCGACCCGCAACTCGGCATCGTCAACCACTGGGGTCAGCGCCTGCTGGGCTGGGACGCGCCCGTGCCGTTCCTCACCCAGGAGTCGACAGCGCTGGCCACGGTCATCGTGTTCGAGGCGTGGCGCTACTTCCCGTTCGCGTTCCTGTTCCTGCTGGCCCGGCTCCAGGCGGTGCCCGGTGAGCTGGAGGAGGCCGCCCGGGTCGACGGGGCCACGCCCACCCAGCGGTTCCGGCACATCCTGCTGCCGCAGTTGCTGCCGGTGATCGCCCTGCTGGGGGTGCTGCGCTTCATCATGACGTTCAACAAGTTCGACGACGTCTACCTGCTCACCGGCGGGGCCGCCGGCACCGAGGTGGTCAGCGTCCGGGTGTACGAGTTCCTCACCGCCCGTACCGACATCGGCGCGGCTGCCGCGCAGGCGGTCGTTCTGGCCGTGGTGCTCATCGTGTTCGTGCTGATCTATCTGCGCTTCTTCGGACGAAGGGTCGGCTGATGGACCGGGACATGGTCGAGACGGTGAGCCTGCGCTGGCTGCGCCGCCTGGTGATCGCCGCGTTCCTGGTCGTCACCGTCTTTCCCTTCTACTACATGCTCGTGCTCTCGGTGCGCCCCATCGAGCGGCTGCTACTCGACCCGGGCTCGCTGGTCGTCGGCTTCGGCGAGTTGACCGTCGCCACGTACGCCGAGGTGCTCAAGGCCACCGACGACGGCGGCCAGGGATTCCTCACCTTCATCCGCAACAGCGGCCTCGTCGCCGTCGCGGCGACCGTGCTCACGCTGCTCGTCGCGATCCCCGGCGCGTACGCGGTGGCCCGGCTGCGGTTCTTCGGCCGGCGGCAGGTCGACTTCCTGTTCCTGGCCGTCTACCTGTTCCCGTCGATCGTCATCGCGATCCCGCTGTTCGTGGTCTTCAGCCTCGCCGGGCTGCGCGGCTCGCTGTTCGGCCTGGTGCTGGTCTACATCTCGCAGACCCTGCCGGTGTCGGTCTACATGCTGAAGAACTACTTCGAGACCATCCCGGTCAGTCTGGAGGAGTCGGCGGCCATCGACGGCGCCGGCCGACTCGGCATCATCCGCCGGGTCAGCCTGCCCCTCGCCGCGCCATCGATCATGGCGGTCGCGCTCTACGACTTCATGATCGCTTGGAACGAGTTCCTCTTCGCCCTGCTGTTCCTGGTCGACAAGCCGGACCGGTGGACGGTGTCGCTGGGGTTGTCACTGCTCGCCGACGGCGTGGAGGTGCCCAAGACGGTGCTGATGGCCGGGTCGGTCGTCCTCACCCTGCCCATCGTGATCCTCTTCTTCGCCAGCGAGCGGCTGCTCACCGAGGGCCTGACCAGCGGCGCGGAGAAGGGCTGACCGGTTCCCTGATCGGTGGCAGCCCAGCGGCCCGACACGCCGACCCCGTCGCCGCTGAGCTGCCACCGATCGGTGCGCCTGCCGGACCGACCCGTCGCGCCCCGACCGGCCCGGTTACGGTGGCCGTATGGCCAACCCGACCCGCTGGGCGACCGACACCGGTCCGGAGCACTCGCAGTGGTACATCGACCGGTTCCGCAAGCTCGCCGCCGAGGGAGCGGACCTGGCCGGCGAGGCCCGGCTGGTCGACGCGCTCGTCGCGCCCGGCTCACGGATCCTCGACGCGGGCAGCGGCACCGGCCGGGTCGGCGCCGCGCTGGCCCAGCGTGGGCACACCGTGGTCGGGGTCGACGCCGACCCAGCGCTGGTGGAGGCCGCCCGCGCCGACCACCCCGGCCCCCGCTGGCTGGTCGCCGACCTGGCCGAACTGGACCTGCCGGCGCTCGGGGAGGCGGAGCCGTTCGACGCGGCGGTCCTGGCCGGCAACGTCCTCGCCTTCGTCGCCGCCGGCACCGAGCCGGAGGTGCTGCGCCGACTCGCCGGGCACCTGCGCCCCGACGGCGTGCTGGCGGTGGGCTTCGGCACCGAACGCGGCTACCCGCTGACCGCGTTCGACGCCGACGCGGTCGCCGCCGGGCTGCGCCTGGAGCACCGCTTCGCCACCTGGGACCTGCGGCCATGGCGCGACGACGCGCCGTTCGCGGTCAGCATCCTGCGTCGCCCGGCCGCCTGACGCCCGACCGGCGTCAGGACGGGGCGGCGACGGCCCGGGCCGCGGCCGGGTCCAGGGTGGCGCCGGCCGGCACGAGGCTGACCAGGCCGGCGGGCAGCCGCACCGGTCGCACGTCGCGGTAGCCGAGCATCGCCAGCACCTCCCGGTCGGCCAGCACGTACCGCCGGCCCAGGTCGGTGACCACGGACACCGCGCCTCCGGACGCGCCGGGCGCCGCGGCGGCCTCGACCACCGCGCCGCCACCCGGCTGCACCACCACGTGGTCGGCCAGCGCCGCGCCGCCGCTCGACGCGGTCCGTGGGACGGCCGCCAGGTCCGGCAGCCGTACGCCCCGCAGCACCTCGCCGGTGCCGCCGTCGTCCCCGACCCGGGCGCAGATCGCCGCGTCGTCGGAGCTGACGAGCGGGGGCGGCACGGGCGGCGGCGCGGTCGGGCCGCTCGGGGCGAGATCGGGCAACGTGGGCAGCGCGGCGAACCGGCCCAGCGTCATCGGTTCCGACTCCCCCTGCCCGGTGCGGGCCAGCAGCAGCCCGGCCTGCAACTCGGTGATCCCGGCCAGCCCGTCGTCGAGCGCCACCGCGTACTGCCGGCCGCCGCCGGAGTTGCGCACCAGGTAGACCTGACCGATCGTGGCGCCCGGCACGCGGGTGGCGGGTCGACCCTCGCCGGGCAGCGCCAGCGGGGCCAGATCGACGCCTGCGGGAAGCGCGTTGAGCAGGGCCGGCGCGACCGGCACCGCCCGCGTCCGGGTGGTCGCCAGCGCGGCCAGCACCCGGTTGGGATCGCGGACCAGGTACCGGCGCTGGTGCCACACGAGGTGCAGGCCGCCGTCCGGGTGGCGCAGCAGCAGCGCGTCGTCGCCCAGCGGCCGACCGCCGTCGGGATCGGTGCCGATCAGCAGCGCGGAGCGGGGGTCCTCGCCGCCGGCCGTCGAGCAGACCGTCCAGGCCGACGTCGCCAGCCGGCCCGGAGCGGGCAGCGAGTCCGGCGCGTCGGCGATGCCCAGGGGCAGGCCGCGCGGCACGTCGTCGATCGAGCGTCGGGAGACCAGCACGGTCTTCGACCGGTCCGCGCCGACGATCAGCAACGCCGACGCGTAGTTGAGCACCGGGTGCAGCTTCTGCTCCCGGTAGACGAACCGGGCGCCGGACTCCTTCTCCACGATCACCGCGCCGGGGTCGCGCCACCCCTTGCCACCGCCGGCGAACAGGCCGTAGAGCGCCGAACCCCCGAGCCCGATCGCCGCGACGAGGACGCTGGCCAGGCCCGCGCCCGCCAGCCGCCGAAACGGTGACTGGGCGGGGTCGGTCTCCCGCATCACCAGTGCGGCGACCGCCCGCTGGACGCTGAACTGGTAGGAGTGCAGCTGATCCTGCCGCGACGGCATGAGGTCCCTTCCGCTGGTTCGACCGGGCCACAGGATATGCGCTGCGTCGATGTCCCGTGGACCCTGCGTGGCGGGCCCGGCCCCGACCGGTACCATCCGGGGACGAATCCGGCGGCGAGAGGGCACCCGTGGGCGCGCGTTTCGAGGAGCTGGCCTGGCGGGAGACCCCGATCGGCGCGATCAGCCTGCGGCGGCGCCGCGATCCGGCGCTGCAGGTCGAGGTGTACGAGGTCAAGCTCGACGACGAGTACCTGATGTCCAGCCTCTTCCCCGTCGCCGAGATCGAGCTGGCCCGGCTGGGCCTGGCCGAACTGACCGGCGACGCCCTCGACGTGGTGGTCGGCGGCCTCGGGCTGGGCTACACCGCGTGCACCGCGCTGGCCGACCCACGGGTGCGAACACTCCTCGTGGTGGAGGCCATCGAGGACGTCATCGACTGGCACCGGCGGGGACTGCTGCCGTTCGCGGCCGGGCTCGCCGAGGACCCCCGGACCCGGTTCGCGCGAGCCGACTTCTTCGCCGCCGTGGCCGGTGACGACGGGTTCGACGCCGAGACGCCCGGACGTCGGTACGACGCCGTCCTGCTCGACGTCGACCACTCGCCGCGCAACGTCCTGCACCCGAGCCACGCCCCCTTCTACGCGCCGGACGGGCTACGCCGACTCGCCGCGCTGCTACGACCGGAGGGCGTCTTCGCGCTGTGGTCGGACGACCCGCCGGACGACGAGTTCGTCGCGGCGCTCACGGAGGTGTTCGCGACCGCGCGGGCTCATGTCGTGCCGTTCGCCAACCCGCTGACCGGCGGCCAGTCCGCCAACACGGTCTACGTCGCCCGCCGCTGACTCCGCCTGGGGATGGCGTTTGAGGTTGGCGGAATCGGGGACGTGGAGCCCGGGGTCGCCGCATCTCGCGCCGCGGCCGGGTTACGGGAGGTCGCGATGCGTGCCCTGCTCTGGGTCGTCGGTGTGGTCGCCGGCGTGCTGATTCTGCTCGGGCTGATCCTCGAGGCGGTCCGCTGGCTGATCATCATCGGTCTGATCGCGCTGGTGATCGTGATCATCCTGGGCGTGGTCAAGGGACGGCAGGCCATGCACCACCAGACCCGCCGACGGTGACGCCGGGGCCGTTCAGAACCAGTCGGCGCGCATGTCGAGCGTGGTCCGGTCGAGGCTGTCCAGCAGGTCGAACTGCGGGCCCGTCCGGGGCAGCTCGGCCGTGAAGAAGTAGCGGGCGGCCTGCCGCTTACCGGCGTGGAAGGCGTCGCCACCCTCCTGGGGCGGCAGCGCCAGCACCTGCTCCAGCCACATCCACGCGATCACCACGTGCCCGACCGCCTCCAGGTAGACGCTGGCGTTGGCCAGGGCGAGCACCGGATCACCGCCGGACCAGAGCCGGCGGGTGACCGCGACGACCCGATCCACCGCGCCGGCCAGCCGGTCGGCCAGCTCGGCCGCCTCGCCCCCGGCCCGGCGGCCCCGGCTGACGGTGTCGCCCATCCTCTCGGCCAGCAGGAGCAGGCCCGCGCCGTCGCGCATGGTCATCTTGCGCCCCAGCAGGTCCAGCGCCTGGATGCCGTGGGTGCCCTCGTGGATCGGGTTGAGCCGGTTGTCCCGGTAGTGCTGCTCCACGTCGTGGTCGCGGGTGTAGCCGGCGCCGCCGAGCACCTGGATCGCCAGGTCGTTGGCGACCAGGCACCACTGCGACGGCCAACTCTTGGTGATCGGGGTGAGCACGTCCAGCAGCAGGTGCGCCCGCTCGCGGTCGGTCTGCTCCGGGGCGGTCTGCTCCTCGTCGAGCAGCCGGGCGCAGTAGAGCACCAGGGCCAGGGCACCCTCCACGTAGCTCTTCTGCGCCAGCAGCATCCGCCGTACGTCCGGGTGGTCGATGATCGGCACCTGCGGCGCCGCCGGGTCCTTCGCGTCGACCGGCCGGCCCTGCGGCCGCTCGCGGGCGTACGCCAGGCTCTTGAGATAGCCGGTGTAGCCCAGCGCCATGGCACCGGCGCCGACACCGATCCGGGCCCCGTTCATCATGTGGAACATCTGGGCGAGCCCCTGGTGCGGCACGCCGACCAGATGGCCGACGGCGCCGGAGCGACCGGCCGGGGTGTGGCCGCCGTCGCCGAAGCTGAGCAGGGTGTTGGTGGTCCCCCGGAAACCCATCTTGTGGTTGAGCCCGGCGAGTACCACGTCGTTGCGGTCGCCCAGCGATCCGTCCGGCTCGACGAGCACCTTGGGCACGATGAACAGCGAGATGCCCTTCACCCCGGGCGGCCCGCCGGGAATCCGCGCCAGCACCAGGTGGACGATGTTCTCGGCCAGCTCGTGATCACCGCCGGAGATCCACATCTTGGTGCCGAAGAGCCGGTACGTCCCGTCCGGCTGGGGCTCGGCCCGGGTGGTGATGTCGGCCAGCGAGCTGCCCGCGTGCGGCTCGGACAGGCACATGGTGCCGAAGAACCGGCCCTCCAGCATGGGTCGGACGTACGTGTCGACCTGCTCGGCGCTGCCGTGCGCCAACAACAGCTTCGCGTTGCCCAGGGTCAGCATCGGGTACGCCGAGGTGGCCACGTTGGCCGCCTGGAACCAGGCGAAGCAGGCGGCGGCGACGGCCTGCGGCAGTTGCAGGCCACCGACCGAGGCGTCCAGCCCGGCCGTGAGCAGACCCGTCTCGGCGAAGCTGTCCAACGCCGCGCGCACCTGCGGGATCAGCCTCACCCGCTGCCCGTCGAACGTCGGTTCGGCAAGGTCGGCGGCCCGGTTGTGCGAGGCGAACTGCTCGGTGGCCACCCGCTCGGCGAGGTCCAGCGCGTCGTCGAAGGTCTCCCGGGAGTGCTCGGCGTAGCGAGGGCGCTCGGCGAGCTGCGACACCCGCAACCAGTCGTGCAGCAGGAAGTCCAGGTCACGGCGGGAGAGCAGGGTGGACGGCACGGAACTCCTCGGCGGGGCTGGGGTGTGTCGGGTCGGGGGCGGCGGCCCGGCGTCGCCCCCGAACCATCCTGACCGATCCGCCGGGAGCACACCACCGCCCGCCGGCGGGCGTCAATGTCGTACCCGCCGACTAGGGTCCTGCCCGTGACCGCACCCGGAGACGTCGACCCCGAGGTTCTCGACCGGCTGCGCACGATCTGCCGCGGATTGCCGGAGACCTACGAGGAGCCGGCCTGGGTGGGCACCCGTTGGCGGATCCGCCGGCGCACCTTCGCCCACGTGCTCACCGTCGACCCCGACCGTCAGGCGGTGCACGCGCGCGCCGCCGCGCTCGACCGGCCGGCCTGCCTGTTGGTCTTCCGATCGCCGCTCGACGAGATCGCCGGTCTGCTGAGCGTCGGGCACCCCTTCTACAAGCCGGACTGGAGCCCGAACGTGCTGGGCATGATCCTGGACGAGGACACGGACTGGGACGAGGTCGGCGAGCTGCTCACCGAGAGCTACTGCGTGCAGGCGCCCAAACGGCTCGCCGCACTGGTCGACCGGCCCGGCTGAGCGCACCCGGCGAGGCCGGGCGTTTCGCCCGGGTCGGCTCGGGGATACCGCGCCAACGGTGGCGGATCACCGACGGGAATCGGCGACGCCGCCCGTCGCGCGAGGAGCGGCCCATGTCCAGGCTTGGGACCGAGGAGGATCCTCGGTTGACACCCGTGCTCGTCGAGGATCGGGTGTGCACGGGTGTGACCACCCTGCGGGGGCGGGTCTTCCTGAGCTACCCGTCGGCGGACGGGCCGGGCGTGCAGGTGGCCGAGGCGCTGCCGGACGGCGGTCGCAACCCGTACCCGGACGCCGCGTGGAACGAGCCGGACCAACCGCCGGACGGAGCGTTCGTGCACGTCAACGGGTTGCGGGCCGGCCCGGACGGCCGACTGTGGATCATCGATTCGGGGTCGCCGCAGCTTGGCGGGGAGCAGGTGCCCGGCGGCGCGCGGCTGATCGCCGTCGACGTCGACGCTGACCGGGTGGACCGGGTCTACCACCTCGACGACGCGGTGCGTCCGCGCAGCTACGTCGACGACGTCCGGTTTCACGGCGGCACCGCGTACCTCACCGACGCCGGCACGCCCGGCCTCATCGTGCTGGACCTCGACTCGGGCCGGTGCCGACGGGTGTTGGACGGGCACCCGAGCACCGTGGGCGGGCCGGTGGTCGCCGACGGCCGGGCGCTGCGGGATCCCGGCGGCGCCGAGGTGTGCCTGAACGCCGACCAGCTGGAGGTGTCGCCGGACGGTCGGTGGCTGTACTACCAGCCGGCCTCGGGTGGGATGTCCCGGATCGGCACCCGCTGGCTGGACGACCCGACGCTGTCCGCCGAGGAGCTGGCCCGGCGGGTCGAGCCCTGGTGGGACACGCCCAGCACCGGTGGCACGGCCATCGACGCGCTCGGCACCATCTACGTCAGCGATGTGGAGCGACGTCGCGTGCTCGCTGTGGGGCCGGACCGCAGCGTCCGTACGCTCGTCGCCGACCCGCGCCTGGCCTGGGTGGACGCGATGTGGCTCGACGCCGAGGGTCACCTCTGGCTGCCGGCGGCCCAACTGCACCTGACCGCCGGGCTCAACGGCGGCCACTCGGCCGTCGACTATCCGGTCCGGATCTACCGGATGCCGGTCGACGCCGGTCCGCCCCCGCGCGACCACGCCTGAGGGCGGTATTCCTGTGGAGCGGTCGAGGCCCGATCGGTGAGAATCGGGGCGTGTCCGTTCCCGCCCGTCAGATCCGCGCTCGCCATTCGGCCGACACGATCACCGTGTACCAGGCGTACCCCCCGGAGGTCGCGCTGCCGGCCGTGGCCGCCGGCCGCTTCGTGGCCCCCTTCAAGCGGGACCGCATGACCTGGATCAAGCCGTCGTTCCGGTGGATGATGTACCGCTGCGGCTGGGCCACCAAGCCCGGCCAGGAGCGCGTGCTGTCGATCGACATCGCGCGGGAGGGCTTCGAGTGGGCGCTGGCGCACGCCTGTCTGAGCCACTACGACCGGGACGTGCACGGTGACCGGGCGACCTGGTCGCGGCAGCTGAGGAGCAGCCCGGTACGGGTGCAGTGGGACCCGGAACGGACGGTGCGGATGGCCGCGCTGCCCCATCGGTCGCTGCAGGTCGGGTTGTCCGGTACGGCGGTCGCCCGGTACGTCGACGACTGGATCGTGGCCGTCACGGACATCACCCCCACCGTCCACCGTGTACGGGAGCTGGTGCGGGCAGGCGATGAGCGAGCGGCGACGGACCACCTGCCGGTCGAGAGTCCCTACCCGCTACCGGCTCAGATCGCCGCTCGCCTCGGCGCGACGGGCGGTGGGTGAGAGTCCTCGATATCCTGCCTCGCATGCATCGAAGCCGTGTGTACGCGTTGCTGATCGACGCGCCCGAGGCGGAGGCCGCGCGGGCGGCGGAGTTCTGGTCGGCGGCACTCGGCGTCGGCACCCGGTCCCATCCGGCCGAGCCGCAGTTCGTCGGTCTGCACGAGGCGTTGCCGGGCCTGGTCACCGCCGTCCAGGCCGTCGACGACGCGCCGCGCTACCACCTCGACATCGAGACCGACGACGTGGCGGCCGAGACCGCTCGGCTGGTCGGTCTGGGCGCCACCGAGGTGTCGCAGTGGTTGGAGTGTCGGATTCTGCGGGCGCCCGGCGGGCACCTGCTCTGTGTGCTGCCGGTCGAGAGCCCACCTGAGGTGTTCGACGCCCAGTCCCGGACCTGGTCATGACGCGCCGGGCCGTCAGAGGTCGGCGCTAGGGTGCCGGACATGGCGAATGTGATGTTGGTGGCGGGCGCGTGGCTGGGGTCGTGGGCGTGGGACGAGGTGGTGCCGAGGCTGCGGGCCGCCGGCCACCAGACCTGTCCCCTGACCCTCTCCGGTCTCGCCGAGAGGCCTGGCGTGCCCGCCGGGCAGCAGACCCATGTGCAAGACATCGTCGGCGAGATCGAGCGGCGCGACCTGCGCGACGTGGTGCTGGTCGGGCACAGCTACGCGGGCATCCCGGTGGGTCAGGCCGCCGCGCGGATCGGCGACCGGTTGACCCGGGTGGTCTACGTCGACGCGGAGGTGCCGGTCGACGGCGGGTCGTTCGCGTCCGGCTGGTGGCAGGGTCAGGCGGCGTTCGAGTCGGTGCTCGCCGACAACGGCGGCGACTGGCCGCCGCCCGACGCGGCCGAGTTCGACGGCCAGGGGCTCACCGACGAGCAGATCGCGCGGCTGCTCAAGGGCGCCACCCCGCACCCGGGCGCCACGCTGACCGAACCGGCCGTGCTGGCCCGTCCGCTGGGCGAGCTGCCGACGACGTACGTCAAATGTCTGCTCGACGGACCGGAGCCCAACGACACCGTGTCCGCGCTGCTGACCAGCGAGCACTGGCGGCTGGTCACGATGGCCACCGGCCACTGGCCGATGTTCTCCCAACCCGCCGAGCTGGCCCGGTTGCTGGTGGCCGAGATCGGCTGACCGCGCGGGCGACGACGGTCTCGGCGGGCCGGCCCGGCAGGTCAGGTCGCGGGGTCGTCGAGGGTCCTGATGTGGCGTACCGGGGACGCGAGCAGCCACAGGACGGCGAGCACGCCGCCCACTCCGGCGACGACCAGGGCCGGCCGCAGCCCGAGGGTGGTGCCCAGCGCGCCGCCGACCAGCGCGCCGAGCGGCCGGATGCCGTAGTTGACGGCGCTGTACGCGCCGGCCCGGCGACCGCGCGCGTCGTCGGGTGTGACGGCGGTGAGCAGGGCGTTGAGGTTGACGTCCATCAGCATCACCCCGACGCTGGACACCATCTCGATGGCCGCCAGCATGGCCACCTTCGCCCAGGTCGGGCCGGCGATCAGCGCCGTCAACGCCAGCGGCGCGGGAAAGACCACAACGCCGATCATCGCGGTACGGCCCAACCCGATGGCCCGCGACAGGCGAGGCGCCAGGGCCGCGCCGGCCAGTCCGCCGAGCGCGCCGATGCCGAACGCGACGCCGATCGCGCCGGCCGACAGGCCGAGTTCACGGTTGGCGTAGAGCACCAGCAGCGCCGCGGCGATGAAAGTGAAGAAGTTGACGGTGGTGGTGCAGCCGAGCGCGGCGCGCAGCACCGGGTGGCGCAGCACCAGCACCAGGCCCTCGCGGACCAGGCCGAGTGTGGACGTCCGCCGTCGCGGCGGAGGCGACTCGGTGACCGGGATGCGCCGCAGCAGCAGCGCGGAGGCCAGGAAGGACACCGCGTCGACGAGGACCGCCACCGGCGCGCTGAGCGCCTGGACGAGCCCACCGCCGACGGCCGGGCCGGCGATGAACGAGAGGGACCGGCTCACGCTGAGTTTGCTGTTCGCGTCCACGTACGCCGACCGCGGCACCAGGGCGACGAAGAACGCCTGCTGTCCCAGGGTGAACAGCACCGCCCCGGCGCCGCTGAGCAGCGCCACCAGGTAGAGCTGGGTGAGGGTGATCGCGCCGAACAGGTAGGCCACGGGCAGGCTGAGCAGCACGGCCGCGCGGGCGAGGTCCGCGATGATCAGGAGTCGACGCTTGTGGGTGCGCTGGTCCACCCACGCGCCGAGGAACAGGCCCAGCAGGTTGGGCAGCCAGATCAGCGCGGTGAGGACGCTGACCTGCACGGGCGTCGCGGCGAGCAGGGAGACGGCGATCAGCGGCAGGGCCAGTTCGCTGATCCGGTCGCCGAACGCCGAGATCGTCTCACCCATCCAGAAGGTGCGGAACCGCCGGTCGCGGCCCAGCGCCGGTGCGGGCGGGGCGTCGACGGCCGTCATGACGCGGGCGAATCGTCGCTGGATTCGGGCAGCAGGTAGCGCAGCATCCGGACGAGCTGGGCGCCGTCCGGCGTCGTCTCGTCGTCCTTGCGCCGCACGTACGGGGCGAGCAGCTCCTCGATCGCCTCTTCCAGGTGTCGCAGCTCGTCCGGTGTGGCGACGAAGCGGGTGTCGGCCACCCCGGCCAGCCCGCGCCATTCGGTGTTCAGCCGAGGCTCGTCGTGCAGCAGCCACTGCTGGGGTGCCTCGGCATAGCGGGCGAACATCTCGCCGCGCAACTGCCGGGCCGCGGCCTGCCCCTCGGCGTCGTCGGGCAGCGAGAAGCGGAACCCCCGGGCGGCTGCCTGCCACCAGCGTTCCCGCTTGCTGGTGGCGCCGTCCCAATCGGTGACCAGGCCGAACGTCGCGAGGTGGCGCAGGTGCCAGCTGACCACCGACGGCGTGGCGCCGACGTGCGGCGACAGTCCGGTGGCCGTGGCCGGGCCGTGTTGCTGGAGCCGGTCGAGGATGGCCAACCGGACAGGATGCGCCAGCGCCCGCAGCGCCTGCGGCTCGGTGATCTCGAAATCCCCGTACGGATTCTTGAGAGACATGTTTCGAAAGTAGCCTCTCAGATCCTGCGGAGCAACCCCCGGGAACGCCGGTTCCGCCGCTCAGCTCACCCCCAGGCGGGCCAGCGGCTCGACCAGTTCCCGCTCCTCGTAGCTGAGGTGCGACAGCAGGGCGTCGGTCAGCAGGTTCACCGCGGCGCGCAGCTCGGCCAGGCCGTCCGGCGCCCCGACGTACGCGACCAGCGCCTTGTCGACCCCCTCCAGCACGTCGTGGATGACGTGGTGCTCCTGCTCCAGCCGGTCGACGACCGGGCGCAGCCGCGGGTCGGCCTGCCGCAGCCGCGGAAAGAGGGCCTGGTCCTCGATGGTGTGGTGGGTGGTGACGATGCGGCAGTAGGACTCGCAGTAGGCGCCGAGCGTCCACCGGTTCTGCCGCATGGTCATCGTGTTGATCTGCGATCGCGCCACGCCGGCGTCGATCTCGCCCGCCGCGACCTGCTCGATCAGGTCGTGGATCTGGGCCAGTTCGCCGCGCAGGCCGTCGTGCACCTGCACGAGGTGCTGGCCGGTGGCCTGCTCGTGGGCGGTGTAGGTGCGCGTCGGGTCGGGCGCGGGCCCGGTGGGACGGGCCGACTCGTCCCAGACCTGCCGGTCGCTGAGCCGCCGGCCGTCGTCCGGGGTCGGCACCACAGCGAAGGCCCCGGCGGTCACCCTCGCGCGGGTCGGCCGCGCGGAGGGCGCGAGGAGCGCCGCCGGCTCCGCGGCCACCACCGGCTCGGCGGGAGTACGCGTCGACGCCGCGCCACTGTCGCGTTCGGCCGCGACCAGTTCGCGCACGGCGGGGGCCACCTCGCCTGCGAACCGGCGCAGGTCGTCGGGGTCGTCGCTGGCGAGGATGAACGTGCCGACGCCGTCGCCCAGCGCCAACTCGACCAACTCCCGCACCCACTGTTCGGCGGGCCCGTGCAACGGGCCGCCCCCGGCCGACGAGAAGGTGCCGGAGATGTTGAGCAGCCGGCGGACGTCGCGGGGCGAGCGGCCCGCCTCCTGGGCGGCATCGTCGATGATCTTGTTGCCCCTGGCCAGGTCACCGGGCTGGAGGTAGTCCAGTGAGGGCAGCCAGCCATCGGCCCGGCGACCGGTGAGCGCGAGCATGCGTGGCTTGTACGCCCCGAGCCAGATCGGCACCGCGTGGGCGGGGGCGGGGCCGCGCTTGGCGCCGACCACCCGGTGGAACTCGCCGTCGACCCGCACGCCGCCGCGCGCCTGGACGTCCCACGTCTGCCGGATGACGTCGATGCCCTCCTCCAGCGCCCGTACGCCCTGGCCGGGGGTCAGCCGCCGGCCGCCCATCGCCTCGATGGCGTCCCAGAACGCCCCCGCGCCGAGACCCAGCGCGACCCGACCGCCGCTGAGCAGGTCGAGGCTGGCGACGCTGCGGGCGAGCACGGCGGGCGGGCGCAGCGGCAGGTTGGTGACGTTCGCCGAGAGGTGCACCCGGTCCGTCCGCGCCGCGACGAAGCTCAGCAGCGTCCAGGTGTCCAGAAATCGCGGCTGGTACGGATGGTCCTGGAAGGTGACCAGATCCAGCCCGACCTGCTCGGCCAGGACCGCGAGCCCGACCGTGCGGTCCGGATCGTCGTTGCCGGGCGTGGTGAACGATCCGAAGACCAGGTCGTGGCCGTAGTCGCTCATCGTGCGAGCCTCCCGTCGTCCGCGACGCGTCGGACGATGCGTCGTGGCCTCGACCTTATGTCAGACAGAACATCTGTTGCCAACAAGGTTGGCTGTCCTGCGCTATTGTCGGGGCATGACGGGTGCCAGCGACCGGCCGGACCGGCCCGATCCCCTCGACGACGACCTGGGCTGGATGCTGGGGATCGTCTTCCGGGGCTACGTCCGGGCAGCCGAGCACACCCTGACCGATTTCCCCGGCGGCCCGCGCGGCTATCAGGTGCTCACCGCCGCGGCCACCGGGCCGGCCCGCAACCAGGGCGCGATCGCCGAGGAGCTGGGCATCGACCGGACGGTGCTCACGTACCTGATCGACGACCTCGAACGCCCGGGGTTCGTCGCCCGGCGGGCGGACCCGGCCGACCGGCGCAGCCGGCTGGTGGACGTCACCGACGCCGGGCGGGCGGCCTGGGAGCAGCGGCGCGAGGCGCTGCGGCAGGTCGAGGCGCACCTGCTGGGGGCGCTCACGCCGACCGAGTCGGCGACCCTGCGCGCACTGCTGCAACGGGTCGCCTGCTCGACCCAGGCGATCGACCCCCTGCGCGATCTCTGCCAGGCGGTGGCCGAGGTGCGGCCCGAGCCCGCTGCGCCGATGCCGAGCCGGCCGGGCGCAGCGTCCGAGCACGGTCGGCCGCGCGCCGCCCGGTCGCGCGGCCGCAGCGACGGCTGACCGGACTGTCGAACGGCGAGGTGGGCCCGCCGGCCCTCCCCGACCATCGTGCATCGAGGAGTGCCGGCGGGCCCACCGTGTGGCGGCAGCGTCGCTTGCGGCGACGGGTCAGCGCACGTGCACGAACACCGGGTTCGAGTAGAACCACAGGTCGTCCCACGGGCTCTCCAGCCCGTCGGCGAGCGGCTCCGCCTCGTCGGTGCTGGTGCCGCGCACCCGCGCGTAGGTGTCGGCCTCGACGTTGCGCAGGGTGTGCCGGATGACGTAGTCCGCACCCTGGCGACGCCAGTCCCGCGGGCCGAACCGGGCCACCACAGTGGTGGTGGGGTTGGTGTCGGCGTCCGGGTTGGCGCTCGGCCCGGTGATCTGGCCGACGATCAGGTCCACCCGACGGACCTCCGGACGGTCCCCGTTGCCGTTCACACCGTCCAGTGGACGGAACGTGATCTCGATCTCGACGTCGGTGCGGCTGCGGCGACTGACCGTGATGGTCTCGCCGACCTCGGCCGTCTGCCCCTGGGACCTGGCGGTCACGTCGAGGCTGCGGATCAGGTCGCCGGTGGTCACCCAGATCCGGCCGTTGCGCAGGCCGTCCATGATGTCGCCGTAGTCCTGGCGGGCGTACACGTAGGTCTTGCTGTACTCGCCCGGCCAGAAGTCCGAGCCGCCGCGCGTCCAGTGCACGTGCGAGTCCGACGTCGCCGTGATCCACCAGCGCCGGCCCTCACCGAGCAGCGAGTCCCAGAGCCCACCGACCCGCGCGGTCATCTGATCGAAGCCACCGTAGGTGGGGTGGTTGCCGTACCCGCCGCGCTTGCCGCCGTTGAGCGGACCGGCCTGGTGGCCGGGCGCGCCCTCGAAGCCGATGTAGACGTCCGGGGCGGCGTTGTTGCCGTTGCGGAACTCCCGCGGGGTGTCCTGGCCGTAGACACCGAGGCCGGGCGCCGACCGGGAGGCGTGGTGGGCGATCACCAGCGGCTTGTGCGGCATGCCCCGGGCGACCTTGAGGAACTCCACCATCTTGGCCTCGGTGTCGCGGGCCGGGTCGGTGGGGAACGCGTCGTACTTGGCGAACCGGCTCTCCAGCTCGAAGAGCTGCTTCGCCTCGTCGTCGTGGCGCGGGATCATCAGCGTGTGGTGGTCCAGCGCGGGCGCGTCGAACTCCATGCCCCAGAACTGGAGCACCTCGGGGACCAGCTTGCGCGAGCGCAACAGGTCGGGGTACGCCTGCTCGATGTTCACCTTCGAGTGCGTCGGTCCACCGTGGTCGGTGCACATTGCCCAGGTCAGACCGAAGTTCTTGGCCATGATCGCGTTGGTGACGATCGGGTAGACCGCGTCCGCGCCCTTGTGGAAGACGATCGGGCTCTTCGCGGTGTCGAACTCGCCGCTGTACTCGGAGTGCACGTGGTGGTCACCAGCGCGCCAGGACCGGTTCTTGGCGTTGCCCCGGTCGCTCGTGTCGTCGCCGGGTCGGCGCTCCTCGTCGGCCCACGCCGCGCCCGCGCCGACCAGCGGGCTGGCGGCGGCCAGCGTCGCGCCGACGCCGGCGTACTTGACCAGCTTGCGCCGCGACAACTGCGCGTGCTCGATCTCTTCGGCTTGCTTGTCTCGCACGTGAGAGCCTCTCCTCGATCAAGCGAATGCTCTTTCGATCAAGAAGCCTCGAAGAGGTTGGTGAACGCCCGCCGTACGACGGGCGGGTGCACGATGAACACCCTCGCGGAGCCCGTTGAAGGGCGCGCGGGGCGCGGCGGTGGGTCACGCGCCGACAGCGGGGCGTACGCGTGTCGTCAGATCCGGGCGCGTGGCAGCCAGCCCAGGAAGCGGAGTCGTACTCGGGGCAGGGGCAGCGTCGGCAGATCCCGGGCGGCGGCCACGAGGCACGACCCGAGGTAGACGGCGAGCGCGGCACGCGCCCCGCCGAACTCGGCGAGCAGCTGGCTCTGCTTGGTGGCGCAGGGCCATTCGCGGCCACATCCGGTGCAGGTCCAGCTCGGCGGACTGGGCAGGTGCTCGGGCAGCGTGGTCCGTCGGTACCGGCCCACGACGCTGTTGTCCGCTCGCACGTCGCGTCGCCGGGGCTCGGGGCCCCCGTTGCGGTGCGCGGGCGGCCGCGGGGCGGGCAGATAGCGCCGGACGGTGCCGAGGAGCGCCCCGACGCGGACCAGGGCGTCCGGCCCCACCTGGTGGGCCAGCAACGCCGTGAGCAGGTAGTGCCCCAACAGGTCGGCCCCGGCGACGCCTTTCTCGTCACCCGTCCCGGTCAGCCGGTCCACGTGCGGTGGGACCCCGGCGAGGTGGAACTCTGCGTCCTGGACCTCGGCGTGTTGACGCAGGTGGCGACCGCCGCCACGGCCCGGAGGCCCGGCCAGATCCGGTTCACCGACCTCGGCGGAGTCAACGCGCCGCTCGCCCGGCAGTGGCACCGAACCACCAGTTACGTCAGCGATGTCGTGGCGAGCATCCCGAGCGCCAGCGCCCAGCCGTTGGTGATCGGCAACGCCGCACGGATGCTCGCCGCGGCAGCGCTCGCGATCTTCCCCAACACGGCGTTCACCGACGAGACCGCCGAGGACCGCCGCGACGCCAGCACCGCCACCCTGCGCCGCGCCGTCGCATTCATGGAGGAGAACGCCGACCGGGACATCAGCGCCGCCGACATCGCCAGCGCCGCCGCCGTCTCCCAGCGCGCGGTGCAGCTCGCCTTCCGCCGCCATCTCGGCACCACCCCGATGGCGTACCTGCGCAGGATCCGGCTCGATCGGGCCCACCACGACCTGGTCCGGGCCGACCCCGGACAGGAGACCGTGTCGGCCATCGCGAGTCGCTGGGGGTTCGCCAACCACAGCCGGTTCACCGCCCGCTACCACGCCAGCTACGGGGTGCCGCCTCGCGAGACGCTCCGCGCCTGACCGCGCCGCATGCCCCACGTCCGGACGGCCCGGCCGTAAGCTCGGTGCCATGCCGGACGGTTTACGGCTCGACCACTGTGTCATCGCGGTGACCGACTGGGCGAGGTCCACCGCCTTCTACCGGGATGTCCTGGGCGCCCAGATCGTCGACCAACCCGATGGTCGGGTCGCGTACCGGTTCGGCGACCAGCAGCTCAACGTGCACGGTCCGGGCCTGGACGTCGGCGCGTTGGTCGCCCGGCGTCCCGTCGAGGCCGGGGGCAGCGACCTCTGTCTCGTCTGGCCGGGCACCGCCGACGAGATCCTCGACCACCTGCGGCGGCACGGCGTCGAGGTGGAGGCCGGGCCGGTGGACCGCCACGGCGGACGCGGACCGGGCAGAAGTGTCTACTTCCGCGACCCCGACGGCTCGCTGTTGGAACTGATCAGCTACCGCTGACCGCCTCGGCGAACTCCGGCTCGGGTCAGCCCCGCTCCCGCTCGCCGGCGGTCTGCACCTCGGACACCGAGGCCTCCAGCAGGTCCGCGAGGCCGCGCAACTGATCGGCGACCCGGGCGCCGAGAGGGGTCAGCGAGTATTCGACGCGCGGCGGGATCGCGGTGAGCACCTCGCGGGTGAGCATGCCGTCGCGTTCGAGAGTCTGCAGGGTCTGGGAGAGCATCCGCTCGCTCACCCCGTCGATGCGCCGCCGCAGCGCGTTGAACCGGTAACTGCCCTCACCGAGCGCGAGCAGAGCGAGCGAGGCCCATTTCGAGGTGACGCTCTCGAAGGCGGCACGGGAGGTACAGCCGCGCGCGAAGACATCACTGACGAGTTCCTGGGTAGGCCCCGCCGGGTCCCGGGCCGGCATGTCGCTCATGTCACCAGCTTACCCGACGCTTACCTGAGAGCTTGTGCTGTAGATTCGTAAGTGCTTACGTTTCGTCACCGTCAATCGGAGGTCCCCATGCCCACGTATGCCGTCACCGGCGCCACCGGCCGGCTGGGTCGCCTGGTGATCGAGCACCTGCTCGGCGCCGGCGTGCCCGCCACCGAGATCGCCGCGATCGTCCGCAGCCCGGAGAAGGCCGCCGACCTGGCCGCGCGCGGGGTCGAGATCCGCCGGGCCGACTACGACGACCCGACGACGCTGCCCGGCGCCGTGGCCGGCGTACGCCGCCTGCTGCTCATCTCCGGCGACACGCCCGGGCAGCGGACCGCCCAGCACACCGCGGTCATCGAGGCCGCCACGCTCGCCGGGGTCGGCCGCGTGGTCTACACCAGCATCCTGAAGGCCGACACGACCACGAACCCGCTCGCACCGGAGCACAAGGCCACCGAGGAGGTCCTGGCCGCGTCGGGCCTGCCGTACACGGTGCTGCGCAACGGCTGGTACACCGAGAACTACACCGACCAGCTGCCGCAGTACCTGCAGAGCGGCACCATCCTCGGCGCCACCGGCGGCAGCAAGGTCTCCGCCGCGCCCCGGACCGACTACGCGGCCGCCGCGGCGGCGGCGCTGACCCGGGACGAGGAGGGCAACGCCGTCTACGAGCTGGGCGGCGCCGCGTTCACCTTCGACGAGCTGGCCGACGCCGTCACCGAGGTGACCGGCACCACTGTCGTCCACCGCGACCTGTCGGCCGCCGAGCTGGCCTCGGCGCTGGAGAACGTCGGGCTCGACGCCGGCACCGCCGGGTTCGTCGCCGCCCTCGACCACTCGATCGCCATCGGCGAGCTGGCCACCGACAGCGACGACCTCAGCCGGTTGATCGGCCGGCCGAGCACCCCGCTGCGCGACGCCATCCGGGCCGCGCGGGCCTGACCGGCCGCGGTCTCCTCACGGTTCGTCGATCGGGCGGGTGACAGGGTGTACGCCTGCGTCACCCGCCCGCCGGTGTCGGCCAGGGCGATGGCGGCCTCGACGATGGCGTACCGGCTGTGCGTCGTGACTAGGGTGGTGACCATGCCCCCGCACCGCCAGCCCGACGATGCGAGGTGGGCCCACGACGCCGCCTCGGCGCACACCGACGGGTCGGCCGCTTGATGAGCGGACCGCCCGCGCCCGCGCAGCGAGACGCACCGTCCACACCCCAGCGTGACCGGCCCGCGCTGGCCGACGCCTGCGCACGGCTCGCCCGTTCCCGCCCCTTCGAGATCGGCATCGTCGTCGTCATCCTCGCCAACGGGATCGTCCTCGGACTGGAGACGTACGACGGTCTGGTCCCCGCGACCCGGGCGCTGCACGGGCTGGAGGTGCTCTTCCGCGCCGTCTTCGTCGTCGAGATCGGCATCCGGCTGGCGGCCTACGGCCGACGTCCGCAGGACTTCTTCCGGCACGGCTGGAACGTCTTCGACTTCGTCGTGATCGCGGCCATCTTCATTCCGGGCCTGCACGGTGACTCGGCGCTGCTGCGCGTGGTGCGGGTCGCCCGGATGGTCCGGCTGGTGCGGTTCTCGCCGGGCCTGCGGACCATCGTGTCCGCGCTGTGGCGCAGCCTGCCCGGTGTCGGCGGGTTCCTCGCCCTGGCCGTGGTGACGCTCTACGTGTACGGGATGGCCGGCTGGCTGATCTTCGGCGACAGGTACCCGGACGAGTACGGCGACATCGGCCGGTCGCTGCTGACGTTGTTCGTGCTGCTCTCGCTGGAGACACTGCCGGACCTCATCGAGCAGGGCCTGGCCATCTCGCCGTGGACGCTGCTCTACTACGTCAGCTACGTGGTGATCACCGTCAACCTGCTGCTCAACATCCTCATCGCGGTCATCGTCAACTCGATGGAGGAGGCCCGCCGCCTGGAGATGACCGAGCGGTTGGCCCCCGGCTACGACGAGGACGGCGACGGCGTACCCGACGAGGTGGACCGCATCGCGCTCACCCAGCGGCTGGACGACCTGCGGGCGGTCATCGCCGAGTTGGAGCGGGAGTTGCGGATCGACCGGGACGACACGCACGCCCGGCCGCACCGCGAGGACACCCCCTCCCGACGGTGAGACCACACTCTCGATCATGACGGCCGGATCGGCTAGTCTCGATGCGGTCCCGCCGGTCCGAATGAAGGGGCACCGCGCATGACGGCCAGTGTCGACAGTTTCCAGTCCCGCACCGACGTCCTGACCACACTCACCACCGTGATCGACGAGGTGATCCGCCCGCAGGCGGAGGCCGTCGACCGGGACGGCGCCTTCCCCCGCGAGGGCGTCGATGCCCTCGCCACGGCGGGCCTGCTCGGCCTGGCCTCCTCCCCCGAGGTCGGTGGCGGCGGCCAGGGCATGCGCGCGGTCGCCGACGTCATCGAACGGCTGGCCGCCGAGTGTGGGTCCACGGCGATGGTGGTTCTGATGCACTACGCGGCGACCGCCGTCATCGAGGCGCACGGCCCGCACGAGGTTCGCGCGGCCATCGCCGCCGGCCGTCACCTGACCACGTTGGCGTTCTCCGAGTTCGGATCCCGCAGCCACTTCTGGTCGCCCACCGGGTCGGCGACGGCGTCCGGTGATGCCGCAGTGCGACTCGACGCCCGCAAGAGTTGGGTCACCGCGGCGGGCGAGGCCGACAGCTACGTCTGGTCGAGCCTTGCGCTGGCGTCGGGGGCCGGGCCGATGACGCTGTGGCTTGTTCCGGCCGACAGCGCCGGGCTCCGCGTCGCCGGTGACTTCGACGGGCTGGGCCTGCGCGGCAACGGCTCCCGGCCGATGACGGCCGAGGGCGTGGTGGTCCCCGCCGACGCGATGCTGGGCACCGACGGCACCGGCCTCGACACCGCGCTCGGCGCCGTACTCCCCTGGTTCCTGGTGCTCAACTCGGCGTTCTGTCTCGGCCTCGCCGACAGCGCCGTCGCCGAGGCGGGCCGGCACCTCACCGGCACCACGCTCACGCACACCGGCGCGGCGCTTCGCGACGCGCCCGTCGCCCGACGCGACTTCGCCCAGTTGAAGATCCGCACCGACGCCCTGCGCGCCTTCCTCGGTGACACCCTCACCGCGCTGGAGACCGGCCGGGACGACGCGACGCTGCGCGTGTTGCAGGTCAAGGCCCTGGCCGGCGAGACGGTCGCGGACGTCACCGACGGCGCGATGCGGCTCTGCGGTGGCAGCGCCTTTCGCAAGGAGTTGGGCCTGGAGCGCCGATTCCGCGACTCGCGAGCCGCCCGGGTGATGGCACCGACCACTGACGCTCTGCACGACTTCGTGGGCCGCGTCGCCACCGGCCTGCCGCTGCTCGACGAGGCCAACCGCTGATGCCGGCGCCGTCGGTCCTGATGGGCGCGGTCGCGTACGACCCCAAGGTCGTCACCATCTGGGAGGGCTTTCGCGGCTGGCTGCGCGGTCACGGCCTGGATTTCGACTTCGTCCTCTACTCGCACTACGAGCGACAGGTCGAGGACCTTGTCGCCGGCCGCATCGACGCCGCGTGGAACTCTCCGCTCGCGTGGCTGCGAGCCGACCGGCTGGCCACGGCCGCTGGCGGCTCCGTGCGCGCGCTCACGATGCGCGACACCGACCGGGACCTCACCTCGGTCGTGGTGGTGCGCGCCGACTCGCCGGTACACCGGGTCGAGGATCTCGCCGGAAGCGTGGTGGCGACCGGCGCGGTGGACAGTCCGCAGGCCACGCTGATCCCGCTCGGCCACCTCGCCGCGGCCGGAGTCCGGGTCGACGTGCGCCGGTTCGACGTCGGTGTCGGGCTGCACGGTGACCACGTCGGAGGCGAACGTGACGCCGCGCGCGCCCTGGCGGCCGGGGAGGTCGACGCCGCCTGCATGATCGACGCCAACCACCTGATGTTCGTTCAGGAGGGCACGCTGCCACCCGAGGGCACCCGGATCGTCGCGCAGACCGGGCGGTACGACCACTGCAACATGACGGTGCGCGAGCCGGCGTCCGACGGGGTCCGGCTCTTCGGCACCCTGCTGCGCGGCATGTCGTACGCCGATCCGCAGGTGCGCCCGCTGCTCGACCTGGAGGGCCTGACGGCCTGGCAGGACGGCCGTACGACCGGGTACGACGCCCTCGCCGAGGCGGTCGACGCGAGCGGGTTCTACGCCCCCGACGGGCGGGTGACCGCCGCGGACTATCGGCCGTGACCGCCGACGTCGAGATCGATCTCGGCGGCCTCGGCTTCGGCCGTGGCGCGCACCTGTTGGTACAGCGCGCCCTGGCCGGGTTGCCGCCCGGCGGCC
>NZ_JBFAPG010000033.1:0-25032 GCF_040675595.1 Micromonospora sp. NPDC049580 | reverse complement strand
GGCAACAAGGCCCCCTACACCCTCAAGATGCCCCGGATCTCGCAGTCGGTCGGCTGCCCGGCGCTGCCGCTGACCGCGTTCGGAGACCCGGGCGCCGCTCCTCGGGCGTGATCCGCCGGGGCACCTGGCGGGTCAGGTCGAACGGCACCAGCACCGAGCGGGCACGGCTGGCCAGCACCTCGCCGTCGTACAGCTCGTACGCGACGGTGAACCGTGAAGCCTTGATCTCCTCCACCCACAGCTCGATGCGGACGGTGGGCGCGGCCTCCGCGGTGGCCCGACCCAGCGCGTAGTCGACCGGGCGCAGGTAGTCGACCTCGTGCCGGCGGATCACCACGCCGTCGGCGAACGAGCCCACTCCCCAGGCCCGGCCGCCGGCGAACATCAACGCCACCCGCGCCTCCTCGTAGAGCGTGAGGAAGCGCGAGTTGTTGACGTGGCCGTACGCGTCCAGGTCGGACCAGCGCAGCGTGCAGTGGTAGACGAACCGGTCGGACATCAGTCGCGGGTCAGCTTGCGGTAGGTCACCCGGTGCGGCCGGGCGGCCTCCGCGCCGAGGCGGTCGATCTTGTTCTTCTCGTACGCCTCGAAGTTGCCCTCGAACCAGAACCACCTGGCCGGGTCCTGGTCGTCACCCTCCCAGGCCAGGATGTGCGTGGCGACCCGGTCCAGGAACATCCGGTCGTGGGAGATGACCACGGCGCAGCCGGGGAACTCCAGCAGGGCGTTCTCCAGGCTGGAGAGCGTCTCCACGTCGAGGTCGTTGGTCGGCTCGTCGAGCAGGATGACGTTGCCGCCGATCTTCAGGGTCAGCGCCAGGTTGAGCCGGTTGCGCTCACCGCCGGAGAGCACCTTGGTCGGCTTCTGCTGGTCCGGTCCCTTGAAGCCGAACGCGGCGATGTACGCCCGCGACGGCATCTCGACCTTGCCCACCATCAGGTAGTCCAGCCCGTCGGAGACGACCTCCCAGACGGTCTTGTCGCCGTCGAGGCCCTCACGGTTCTGGTCGACGTACGACAGCGAGACGGTGGGGCCGACCCGGACCTCGCCGTCGGTCGGCTCCTCGAACCCGACGATGGTCTTGAACAGGGTCGTCTTGCCGACGCCGTTGGGGCCGATGATGCCGACGATGCCGTTGCGGGGCAGCGAGAACGACAGGTTGTCGATCAGCAGCCGGTCGCCGAAGCCCTTGCTGAGGCCGTTCGCCTCGATCACCGTGCTGCCCAGGCGCGGGCCCGGCGGGATCTGGATCTCCTCGAAGTCGAGCTTGCGGGTCTTCTCCGCCTCGGTGGCCATCTCGTCGTACCGGTCCAGGCGGGCCTTCGACTTGGTCTGGCGGGCCTTGGCGTTGGAGCGGACCCACTCCAGCTCCTCGGTGAGGCGCTTCTTCATCTTGGCGTCGCGGCGACCCTCGACGGCCAGTCGGGCGGCCTTCTTCTCCAGGTAGGTGGAGTAGTTGCCCTCGTACGGGTAGGCCCGGCCGCGGTCCAGCTCCAGGATCCAGTTGGCCACGTTGTCGAGGAAGTACCGGTCGTGGGTGATCGCCATGACGGTGCCGGCGTACTTGGCCAGGTGCTGCTCCAGCCAGGAGACGCTCTCCGCATCCAGGTGGTTGGTGGGCTCGTCGAGCAGCAGCAGGTCGGGAGCTTCCAGCAGCAGCTTGCAGAGCGCGACCCGGCGGCGCTCACCACCGGAGAGCTGGGTCACGTCGGCGTCCGGCGGCGGGCAGCGCAGCGCGTCCATGGCCAGTTCGAGCTTGGAGTCGACGTCCCAGGCGTCGAGGTGGTCGAGCTCCTCCTGGAGCTTGCCCATCTCCTCCATCAGCTCGTCGGTGTAGTCGGTCGCCATCTGCTCGGCGATCTTGTTGAACCGCTCCAGCTTGGCCTTGGTCTCGGCGACCGCCTCCTCGACGTTGCCGAGCACGGTCTTGGCCTCGTTGAGCGGGGGCTCCTGGGCGAGCATGCCGACGGTGTAGCCGGGCATGAGTCGGGCCTCGCCGTTGCTCGGCCTGTCCAGCCCTGCCATGATCTTGAGGAGGCTGGACTTACCGGCGCCGTTCGGACCGAGCACACCGATCTTGGCCCCCGGCAGGAAGCTCAACGTGACGTTGTCGAGCACGACCTTGTCGCCGTGCGCCTTGCGCGCCTTTTCCAGGACGTAGATGTACTGGGCCACGGTGCGGGCTACCTCCGTCGGTTTGCTGTCGCCTGAGTCGGCGGCGCGGCGCGGGCTGGGACCTGCACCCGCCGCCGCCGGCCGGGAGCCGGCCGCGCGCACGCCATCGTCAATCCTGACAGGTACGGCGCGCTTCGCCCACATCACCCCGCCCCAGGAGTACGCCGGCGAGCCGCATTGCCGGAGTCGGTATAACTCACTACCGTCTTGAGTGTGACCAAAAAGATCGCCATCAGCATCCCGGACGACGTCGCAGAACGGCTGGCCACCGAGCCCAACGTGTCCGCCTTCGTGACGGAGAGCATCCGCCAACGAATGGTCGGTGAACGAACCCGGCGGATTCTGGAGCAGATCGGTTTCAAGATCACCGACGAGGGCCTCGAGGAGGCCGGGCGCAAGTTGGATGAGGCTCGCCAGGCAATAACTCCCGAGTTGCGCGCCAAGGCCGCCGCGCTGCTGAACGAGGCGTCGCGGGGACGGCTACAGGTTCGTGACTGACGCGGGACTCGTACTCGACACCACCGCATTGCTGGCCTACTCCGAAGGAGAGCCGGCTGTGGGCATCCAGATCGCCAAGGTTGCCTACCGCCGGGAGTCCGTGATCATTCCGGCCATGTGCCTGACAGCCGCATATCGCCGAGTGTCCAGCGACGGCTGGCCGTTGCTGGACATTGTCTCCGATCTCGAAGCTGTAGTTGTCGCGCCGGTCGATCACAACATGTGCCCCATCCTGGGCGGCTGGTCCCGCCTCCTGGGCAGCATCGATCTCGCCCAGGTTGCGATCGAAGCGGCAGCCCGAGCGGTCGTACCGATCATGACGGATCGGCGGGAACTGCTTGGTGAGGTACTGCCCAAGGAGTGGCCGATCATCGATCTCTGACCGCCACGGCTGTCGACAAGATCACCTGTAGGATTCGGCCAGACCGAGGCGGGTAGGAGACTCCGGCACGGGGCACAAGACGCCGCAGCTACGCTCAGTACGCTCATCGCGGTGGACCCGTCAGCACCCGGAGGTGGCCGATCGTGACCGTCCGTAGCTCCTTTGTCGTTGTGGCAAACCGTCTGCCGGTCGACGAGGTGAGCACACCCGAGGGACGGCAGTGGCGACGCAGCCCAGGCGGGCTGGTCACCGCGCTGCATCCTGTGCTCGCCGAACAGCATGGCACCTGGGTCGGCTGGGCCGGCGGCACCGGCGCCGCCCCCGAACCGTTCGACCTGGAGGGGATCCGGCTGCATCCGGTGCCGCTGAGCGCCGAGGAGTTGGAGCGCTACTACGAGGGCCAGTCGAATGCGACGATCTGGCCGCTCTACCACGACGCCGTGGAGACACCGGCGTACAAGCGGCGCTGGCGCGAGGCGTACCGCCTGGTCAACGCGCGGTTCGCGGAGGCCGCGGCGGACGTGGCGGCCGAGGGCGCGACGGTCTGGGTGCAGGACTACCAGCTCCAACTGGTCCCCGCGATGCTCCGCGAGCTGCGTCCGGACCTGCGGATCGGGTTCTTCCTGCACATCCCGTTCCCGCCGATCGAGCTGTTCATGCAGATGCCGTTCCGCACCGAGATCCTGCGCGGTCTGCTCGGCGCGGACCTGGTGGGCTTCCAGCAGCGGCTGGCCGCGCAGAACTTCGTACGGCTGGCCCGGCACCTCCTCGGCCTGCGCTACGAGGGGCAGATGATCCAGGTCGACGGGCGACAGGTGAAGGCGGGCGCCTTCCCCATCTCGATCGACACCCAGGAGATGGAACGGATGGCCGCCGACCCGGCGATCCAGGCGCGGGCCAAGCAGATCCGCGCCGAGCTGGGCGACCCGAAGACGATCATCCTGGGCGTGGACCGGCTGGATTACACCAAGGGCATCGAGTTGCGGCTCAAGGCGTTCCGCGAGTTGCTCGCTGACGGAAAGTTGACAGTTCCGGACGCCGTTATGGTGCAGGTGGCCACGCCGAGCCGCGAGCGCGTCGAGCACTACCAGGCACTTCGGGTCAAGGTAGAGCGCGAAGTTGGTCGCATTAATGGCGAATTCGGCCGAGTCGGCGTGCCGGCCGTGCATTACCTCCATCAGTCGTACAGTCGCAGTGAACTGGCCGCGATGTACGTTGCTGCGGACGTGATGATGGTGACCCCGCTGCGAGACGGTATGAATCTCGTCGCCAAGGAGTACGTCGCATCACGCGCCGACCAGGGCGGTGCGCTCGTGCTCAGCGAGTTCGCTGGCGCCGCAACGGAGCTGCGCCAGGCCTTCCTGTGTAACCCGCACGACCCGGACGCGGTCAAGGACGCCCTGCTCCGGGCCGTGCACGTGGAGAAAACCGAGGCACGCCGCCGGATGCGGACAATGCAACGTCACCTGCGTACCCACGACGTGGGGCACTGGGCCAAGTCTTTCCTCTCCGAACTCGGAGTTCCCGAGGCGGAGGCCGCGTGAACACGTCCGTCAACGACGGAGCGGCGATCGCCACCGGGGTGCTGGACCCCGAGCTGCGCTCTGCCATCGGCCGGATCGCCCGGGTTCCGCAGCTCCTGATCGCCTGCGACTACGACGGCACACTCGCGCCGATCGTGGAGGACCCGAGCACCGCCGTACCGCTGCCCGAATCAGTGGCGGCGATCCGCGCGCTCGCCGCGCTGCCGCAGACGAGCGTGGCCGTGGTCTCCGGCCGGGCCCTGCGGGACCTGGCCGCGCTCTCCCGGCTGCCCAGCGAGGTGCACCTCGTCGGCAGTCACGGCTCCGAGTTCGACATCGGCTTCGTCGAGCGCCTCTCCCCCGAGCTGGTCGCGGTGCGCACCCAGGTGCGCAACGCGCTGCGGGAGATCGCCGCCGAACACCCCGGCATCCGCCTGGAACGCAAGCCGGCCAGCGTCGCGGTGCACACCCGGGGCGTCGACCCGCAGGTCGCCGCCGCAGCCATCGAGGCGGTCCGCAACGGCCCGGCCACCTTCGACGGCGTCACGGTGACGCAGGGCAAGGAGGTCATCGAGCTGTCCGTGGTGGCCACCCACAAGGGCACCGCCGTCGACCAGCTCCGGACCCAGCTCTCGGCCAGCGCGGTGCTCTTCATCGGCGACGACGTCACCGACGAGAACGCCTTCGGCAACCTGCACGGGCCGGACCTCGGCATCAAGATCGGCCCCGGCGAGACCAAGGCCGGCTTCCGGGTGGCCGAGCCCATCGAGGCAGCCCGCGCGCTCGGGCTGCTGCTGGAGACCCGCCGCCACTGGCTCTTCGGCGAGCGGGCGGTGCCGATCGAGCGGCACTCCATGCTGGCCAACGGTCGTACGGTCGCGTTGCTCACGCCGGAGGCGAAGGTCAGCTGGCTCTGCCACCCCAAGCCGGACTCGGCGGCGATCTTCGCCGACCTGGTCGGTGGCAGCCCGGCCGGTCACTTCAGCGTCGCCCCGGAGCGCGGGGGCATCCCGCTGGGCCAGCGCTACCGCTCCGGCACGATGACCGTCGAGACCCGGTGGTCCGGGCTCACCGTCACCGACTGGCTGGACAAGCCGGCCCGCGAGACGACGCCGGACGGCCCGGCGGTGGTCACCGGCGACTCGACCCTGGTCCGGGTGCTCACCGGCAGCGGTCGGGTCCGGGTGGAGTTCGCCCCGCGCCCCGAGTTCGGTCAGGTCGCCGTGCAGTTGCAGCCGCTCGGCGACGGCCTGCTGGTGCTCGGCTCGAACGAACCGGTCGCCCTCTACTCCCCCGGGGTCGAGTGGCAGGTCAACAACGACGGTGGGTACGAGACCGCCAAGGCGACCGTCGATTTGTCGGCCGCCGGCGGGCAGGTCGTGCTGGAGCTGCGCTTCGGCACGCACAGCCTGGAGCACCACCGGGTGCCGATCCACGAGCGGCAGGCCGCGGCCGAGCAGCCGTGGAAGGACTGGGTGGCCTCGCTGCGGCTGCCGTCCACCTCCCGCGACCTGGTGGCCCGCAGCGCGCTCACCCTGCGCGGGCTCTGCCACGAGATCACCGGCTCGATCCTGGCCGCGGCGACCACCTCCCTCCCCGAGGAGCTGGGCGGCGTCCGCAACTGGGACTACCGCTACTGCTGGCTGCGTGACGCCGCGCTGACCGCCCGCGCGCTTGTCGACCTCGGGTCCATCGAGGAGGCCGAGGCGTTCCTGCGCTGGGTCGACGGCTGCATCGAGCGCACCGGCGGCCACCCGGAGCGACTGCACCCGCTCTACACCATCGACGGCTACGAGCTGGGCGCTGAGGCGGTCATCGACACGCTGCCCGGGTACGCCGGCTCCCGGCCGGTCCGGGTCGGCAACCTCGCCAACCACCAGCTCCAGCTCGACGTGTTCGGCCCGATCGCCGACCTGATCGCGGCGGTCGCCGACGCGCGCGGCTCGGTCCGCGACGACGAGTGGCGGGTCCTGGAGAACATGGTCGAGGCGGTTCGCCGCCGTTGGCACGAGCCCGACCACGGGATCTGGGAGGCGCGGCTGCCACCCCGGCACCACGTCTTCTCCAAGGTGATGTGCTGGATGACCGTCGACCGGGCGCTGCACGTGATGCGCCAGCACGGCGGCGAGGACCGGCCGGAGTGGAAGGACCTGCGCGACCGGATCGGCGCCAACGTGCTGGAGCACGGCTGGCACGACGACGTCGAGGCGTACAGCGTCGCGTACGGGGACGAGGACATGGACGCCTCGTCGCTCTGGATCGGCCTCTCCGGCCTGCTCCCGGGTGACGACCCGCGCTTCCTGTCCACCGTCCTGAAGATCGAGGCGGACCTGCGCAGCGGCCCGGTCGTCTACCGCTACCACTGGGACGACGGCCTGCCCGGCCGTGAGGGCGGTTTCCACATCTGCACGGCGTGGCTGATCGAGGCGTACCTGCGCACCGGCCGCCGCACCGACGCCGAGGAGCTGTTCGCGCAGATGGTGCTGACCGCCGGCCCGACCGGCCTGCTCCCCGAGCAGTACGACCCGCTCGCCGAGCGCGGCCTGGGCAACCACCCGCAGGCGTACAGCCACCTCGGGCTGATCCGCTGCGCCCTGCTGCTCGACAACATGCTCAAGCAGTAGCCGACAGTCAGTTCGACGAAGGGCCGGGGCAGCGCTGCTCCGGCCCTTCGTCATTCGGCCGACGCCGGCCGGTCGAACCCCACCGGCGGGTACCGGTCACCCGAGAGCCGCCGTCACGGCCCTCGCGTCGCCCTCTGCGCGTCCTTTGCTCTGCTTCACTCCACGCAACACAAACGCCTTCTGAATGTTGCGTCGGTTGAAGCAGAGCAAAGGACGCGCGCGGGGACCAGCCGGTCTCCGCCGCCCGCACCGCCCGGGGTCCGCTCTGCCGCCCGCACCGCCCGGGGCCGCTCCGCGCCCGGGTGGACCGTGCCACCGGTCACCCGTCGAGGGCACCCACCACGTCGCCGAGCACCACGACCGCGGGCGGGCGCACCTCGGCGGTGAGCGCGTCGGCGGCCACCGCGCCGAGCGTGGACCGCAGCGTCCGTTGGGCGCCCGTGGTGCCCTCCTGAACGACCGCGGCCGGCGTCTGCGGCGACCGGCCGTGCGCGATCAGGGTCTCGGCGATGGCGGCGAGGTTCTTGAGCCCCATCAGGATCACCAGGGTGCCGCGCAGGCCCGCGAGGGCGTCCCAGCGCACCAGCGAGGCCGGCGAGTCGGGTGCCACGTGGCCGGAGACGACGGTGAACTCGTGCGCCACCCCCCGATGGGTGACCGGGATCCCGGCCGCCGCCGGAGCGGCGATCGAGCTGGTCACTCCCGGGACGACGGTCACCGGCACGCCGGCCGCCGCGCAGGCCAGTAGCTCCTCGCCGCCACGGCCGAAGACGTACGGGTCGCCGCCCTTGAGCCGGACCACGACGGCGCCGGCCAGGGCCCGGTCGACCAGGATCCGGTTGATCTCCTCCTGGGCCCGGGACGGGCCGTAGGGGATCTTCGAGGCGTCCACCAGCTCGACGTCGGCGCGGAGTTCGTCCAGGAGCAGACCCGGCACCAGCCGGTCGGCGACCACCACGTCGGCCTCGGTGAGTAGCCGCCAACCCTTCACGGTGATCAGCTCCGGGTCTCCCGGGCCGGCCCCGACCAGCGCCACCCGCCCGGCGGTCGCGCCGGTCGTCGCCTCGGCGTCGGGCCGGACCCGCGTCGGAGCAGCGACGCGCACGGCGAGCAGGTCGCGGATGGCGTCGCGGACGGTCATCGCGCGGCGAGGGTCCCCGCCGCCGAGCACCGCTACGGTGACCGGGCCGTGGCGGGTCACCGCCGGCGTCCAGGCCGTGGCGGCGGTCCGGTCGTCGGCCCGGACGCAGAAGATCCGCCGTTCGGCGGCGACGGCGCTCACCGCAGCCGCCGCCATCGGATCGTCGATCGCCACCTGGACCAGCCAGGCCCCGTCCAGGTCCTCGGGCACGAACCGGCGCGGCACCCAGTGCAGCCGACCCGCGTCCACCCGGGCCCGCAGCGCCGGGGTCAGCTCCGGGGCCACCAGCAGGACGTCCGCGCCGGCATCCAGCAGCGCCGGCACCCGCCGGGTGGCGACCGCACCGCCGCCCACCACGACCACACGTCGCCCCTCGAGCCGCAGGCCGAGCGGGTACGGGCTGGCGCTCACGCCGCACCACCGAGCCGGACCGCCCGCTCGTTGGGCACCGTCACTTCTCGGCCACCCCGGCGGAGTCGAAGGTGGCCACGTCGTGCAGCACGCGGACCGCGCCGGTGACCACCGGCAGGGCCAACAGCGCGCCGGTGCCCTCGCCGAGGCGCAGCCCCAGGTCGATCAGCGGGTCGAGGCCGAGGTGCCGCAGCGCCACCGTCGCGCCCGGCTCGGCCGAGCGGTGCCCGGCGACCATGGCCGCGACCGCGTCGGGTGCGAACGCGGCGGCGGCGAGCGCCGCCGACACCGCGATCACGCCGTCCAGCAGGACCGGCGTACGGCGGGCCGCGGCGCCCAGGATCAGCCCGGCCAGCGCGGCGTGCTCCAGGCCACCGACGGCGGCGAGCACGCCCAGCGGGTCGGCCGGATCGGGCGTGTGCCGGGCCAGCGCGGCCCGCACGACGGCCACCTTGCGGGCGTACGTCGGGTCGTCGATCCCGGTGCCCCGGCCGGTGGAGTCGAGCGGGTCGACGCCGGTGAACGCGGCGATCAGCGCGGCGGCCGGGGTGGTGTTGCCGATGCCCATGTCCCCGGTGAGCAGGATGCCCGCCCCGGCGTCGATCAGCTCGTCGGCGATCCGGATGCCGGTCCGCACCGCGGCCAGCGCCTCGTCCCGGGTGAGCGCGGCGGTCACCGTGAGGTCCCGGGTGCCCCGGCGCACGGAGGCGGTGACCAGTCGGGGCGCGGACGGGTCGGTCGGACCGGAAGCCTCGGGGACGGGCAGCGGGGTGGCCACCCCGACGTCGACCACGGTGACCGAGGCGCCGGCCTGGCGGGCGAACGCGTTGACGACCGCACCGCCGGCCAGGAAGTTGCCGATCATCTGCCCGGTGACCTCCTGCGGCCACGGGCTGACCCCCTGGGCGTGCACCCCGTGGTCGCCCGCGAAGATCGCCACGGCGGCCGGCTCGGGCACCGGCGGTGGGCAGGCCCCGGCCAGCCCGGCGAGGCGTACCGACAGATCCTCCAGCAGGCCCAGCGAGCCCGGCGGCTTGGTCAGCCGGCCGTGCAGCTCGCGGGCGGCGGCCATCGCCGCCTCGTCGAGTGGCCGGATGGCCGAAATCGTGGTCTCCAGCATCATGCCTCCATGGTCTCGCGCAGCACCTCGATGAACGCGTCGGTGGTGTTCCGGTCGCGTACCGCCACCCGCAGCCAGTCCGGGCCGAGCCCGGGGAAGGTGTCGCCCCGGCGTACCGCCCAGCCCCGGTCGCGCAGGCCCTCTCGGACCCGGTTCGCGTCGGGCAGGTGCAGCAGGACGAACGCGCTGGCCGGGCGGCCCGCGACGCGTACGCCGGGCAGGTCGGCCAGGCGCGCGACCAGGTGGTCGCGGTCGGCGGCGAGGTCGGCGGCGATCGCGCGTTCGGCCTCGACCGCGACTCCGGTGGCGCAGGCCGCGGCGGCGGCCAGCGCGGGCGTGGAGACGGCCCACAGCGGCTGGACGGCGGCCAGGCGGGACAGCAGCTCCGGGGCGCCGAGCAGGTAGCCGATCCGCAGGCCGGCCAGGCCCCACGTCTTGGTGAGGCTGCGCAGGACGAGCAGCCCGGGCAGATCCCGCCGCTCGGCCAGCGACTCCGGCTCGCCGGGGTGCGCGCCGCCGGTGGTGTCGGCGAACGCCTCGTCGACCACCAGCACCCGGCCGGGACGGGCGAGCGCGGCCACGGTCCGCGCGGGATGCAGCACCGAGGTGGGATTCGTCGGGTTGCCGATCATCACGAGGTCGGCGTCGTCGGGCACCAGGGACGGATCGAGCCGGAACCCGTCGGCCGGGTCTAGCAGCACCCGCTCGACCGGATGGCCGGCGGCCCGTAGCGCCGCCTCCGGCTCGGTGAACTGCGGGTGCACCACGACGGGTCGGCGGATGCCACGCAGCGCCTGGGCGATCAGCACGAAGCCCTCGGCGGCGCCGGCGGTGAGGAGTACCTCGTCCGGGTGACGCCGGTGCCGGGCGGCGACGGCGGCGCGGGCCGGCGCCGGGTCGGGGTAGCGGGCCAGGTCGGTGAGGGTGGCGGCGATCGGGTCGGCCAGCCAGGCCGGCGGTGGCGTCTGGCGGACGTTGACGGCGAGGTCGATCAGCCCGGCGCCCACCTCGGCGTCGCCGTGGTGCGCGAGGTCCGGCTCGGCCCCGGTGGGCGGGGTGATGGCAGCAGACTGATCGCGCATGTCCGCGATCCTGCCGGGAAGATGGCCGGCGGGACAGTCGATGTCGGCGTAAGCCATGTCACCACCTCGCGGGTTTATGAGTTCTTCTCATGTACGAATCGGAAATGTCATAACTTGGCCACGTGAGCAACCGACCCCTTGCTGCCGCTGGTCGACTCGTTCCTCTTCTCCGCGCCGGCCTCATCGCCGGCATCGTGATCGCCGCCGTCGCGTACCCGGTGGTCGCCTTCACCGGGCTCGGCGCGAAGGCCACCGCGCACGCCACGGAGCAGAAGACCAGACTGCTGACCACCGCCCTGCCCGCCGAGACCTCCTACCTCTACGCCCCGGACGGCAAGACCGTGCTGACCATGTTCTACGAGGAGTACCGGCAGTACACGAAGCTGTCGGACATGTCGCCGAACATCCAGCAGGCGATCGTCGCCGCCGAGGACAACCGCTTCTACCAGCACCACGGCGTCGACCCGAAGGGCGTGGCCCGCGCCTTCGTGTCCAACGCCCGCTCCGGCGGCTCCCAGGGCGCCTCGACGCTGACCATGCAGTACGTCCGGATGGCCCTGCGCGACAGCGCGAACACCCCCAAGGAGGTCCAGGAGGCCACCCAGCAGACCAGCCTGCGCAAGGTCAAGGAGATGCGCATGGCCTTGGACCTGGAGAAGGAGATGAGCAAGGAGCAGATCCTCGAGCGCTACCTGAACTCGGCGTACTTCGGTCACCGGGCGTACGGCATCTACGCCGCCAGCGAGATCTTCTTCTCCAAGACCCCGAAGGACCTCACGCCGGTCGAGGCAGCCACCCTCGCCGGGCTGGTCAAGTCCCCCTCCGAGTACGACCCGGCCGACACCGACCAGAAGGACGCCACCGGGCGGCGCAACTACGTGCTGGACCGGATGAGCCAGCTCGGCTACCTCTCCCCCGACTCGGCCGCCGCCGCGAAGACCGAGCCGATCCGGCTGAAGCTCACCACCCCGCCGAGCGACTGCGCCTCGCTCATCGAGAAGTACCGGAGCTGGGGCTTCGCCTGCGACTACCTGAAGAACTGGTGGAGTTCGCAGCCCGCGTTCGGGGCCAACCGGCTGGAGCGGATGGACAAGCTGCGTCGGGGCGGCTACCGCATCGTGCTCAGCCTCGACCCCAAGATCCAGGAGGCGGCGGAGAAGAACGTCGGCGCCAAGGAGGGCACCGGCAGCCCGTTCGCCAACGGGATCGTGGTCTCCGAGCCGGGGACCGGGCGCGTGAAGGCGATGGCGGTGAACCGGAACTACTCCCTGGACCTGGCCGACAACCCACCCAGCTCCAACCCGGAGGCCGGGCCGAAGGTGAAGGCGAACTATCCGAACACGGTGGCGCCGCTGCTCGGCGGCGGCGACCTGCCGGGCTACCAGGCCGGGTCGACGTTCAAGATGTTCCCGATGCTGGCCGCGCTGGATTCGGGGATGACGCTGTCCACCTCGTTCAACGCCCCGTACCGCTACAAGTCGTCGGTCTACGACGGCTGGGCGCCCTCCAACGCCAGCGGCGCGATGACCGGGCAACAGACCATGTGGTCCGGCTTCGGCAAGTCGGTCAACACGTACTTCGTGTGGCTGGAGGAGAAGGTGGGCGCGGACCGGGCGGTCCGGCTGGCCGAACAGCTCGGGCTGCGCTGGCGCACCGACGTCGACCGGGAACAGGCGTCCCCGGGCAAGGCCAAGAAGTGGGGCGCGTTCACCCTGGGCGTCTCCGACGCCACACCGCTGGAGATGGCGAACGCCTACGCCGCCGTCGCGGCCGACGGCCGCTACTGCGAGGCGATCCCGGTGCAGGCGATCATGAACCGGGACGGCACCCCGGCCACGTACGCCACTCCGGGCGGTCTGCACCGTGAGGTCGCCAAGCCGCGCTGCCGCCAGGTGGTCAGCGCCGACGCAGCGAGGGCGGCCACCGACGCCGCCCGCTGCCCGACCGGGGACAGTCCGGCACGCGGCGGCTGCGGCGGCTGGTCAACCGCCGACAGCGTCCGGGGTACGGTCGGCCGCCCGGTCGCCGGCAAGACGGGCACCACCGACAGCACCCGGTCCGCCTGGTTCGTCGGCTACACCCCGGAGCTGGCCGCGGCGAGCTTCATCTCCGACCCGGACAACCCGTTCAACGCCGTCGGTGACGGGCAGTCCCAGATCCCGATCGCGGCGGTGGCCGAGACCCTGCGCGACGGCCTGAAGGGCACGCCGACCCGCCAGTTCACGCCACCGTCGGACGCCATCGTGGGATGACGGCGCGGATCAGCGCAGATCCGCGGCCACGAACGACCACAGTTCGAGGTCGGCCCGGCCACCGCCGACGAAACCGGCGTTGCGCAGCAACCCCTCGTAGCTGAAGCCGGCCTTCTCGGCGACCCGGCGGGACGCCAGGTTGCCGGGTGCCACCCGCAGCTCGACCCGCTGGAAGCCGTGCTCCAGGATCAGCGCGATGGCCACCGCGTCCACCGCCTCGGCGGCCAGGCCGAAGCCCCGCGCGTGGGGGGCCATCGCGTAGGAGACCTCGGTGAGCCGGGCGCCCCAGTCGGTGCGCCGCGTCCAGAGGGAGCCGACCATCTGGTCGTCCTCCCGGCGGACCACCGCGTAGTGGTCGCCCTCGCCGCTGTCGCGCCGCTGCCGGGCCAGATCCGTGCACCAGGCGTGCCCGTCGATCGGGCCGGAGTCGTCGGCCAGCGGCAGCCACCGCCGGGTCAGCTTGTCGGCGAAGATCTCCCCGGCGGCCGACGCGTCCGCCGCGGTGAGCCGACGCACCTCGGTACGCGGGGTGGAGACGGTCAACGCCGGAAACCGGCGGACCGCCAACTCACCGATCACGCGGGCACCACGGGAGGCTGCGCGGGCACCGCGTCGGCTGCCGGCTCGCTGACCGCCGCCGCCACCACCCGGGCGGCGGTCGCCGGGTGTCCCGCCCAGTGCAGGGTGAGCTGCGAGGCGTGCACGTTGCGCCACACGAAACCCTCCGGCGTGCCGCCGTCCCAGCTCCAGGCCGGCCGCTGACCGGCGCGCGGGGTGAGCACCGCCCGGTGCTCCTTGTGCCCGACGACCACCGTGCCGCGCGCGGCGACCACGCTGTCGGTCTGGGCGGTCGCCTCCCGGTAGCCCACCACGAGGCCGTCGCGGCTCACACCCACCGCGTCCAGCACACCGCACATCGGCAGCCCGTCCAGCTCCCGGGCCAGCCACAGCAGGCCGGCGCCCTCGGCGACCACCGGCCGGCCGGTGCGGGCCAGCTCGGCCACCGCGATGCAGAGCCGCCGGTTGGCCGACAGCTGCTCGGCGTACGACTCGGGCAACGCACCCCCGACGACCAGCGCGCGGGTGCCGACGGGCAGCGCCTCGTCGCGCAGCGGATCGACAGTGACCACCTCGGCGCCGGCGGCCGACAGCAGCTCCGCGGTCTCCGGGTGGCTGAAGCTGCCGCCCGGCCCGCCGGCCAGCGCCACCAGCGGGCGCTGCGCCGGGACGACCAGCTCGCCGAGCGCCTCCTGCGGCGACCAGGCCGCCGCCGGCAGTGGCGGAGCGGAACGGGCCAGCCCGAGCAGCCGCTCCAGGTCGACCGTGGCGGCGACCGCCTCGCCCAGCCGGCGCACCGCACGGACCGCGTCGGTCGAGGAGTCGACCACCGGCGCCACCCCGTGCCGGCGCGACGGCAGCACGGCCGGCAGGTCCTGGCGACGCAGCGCGCCGTAGACCGGCACGCCGACGTCGTCCAGCGCCTCGCGCAGCATCGCCTCGTGCCGCGACGACGCCACCCGGTTGAGGATCACCCCGCCCAGCCACAACTGCTCGTCGTACGAGCGGAAACCGTGCACCAAAGCGGCCACCGACTGCCCCATCGCGGCCACGTCGACCACCAGCACCACCGGACTGCGCAGCGCGGTGGCCGCGGCGGCCGTGGACTCCTGCTCCGGGCGGCCACCGACGGAGTCGTACAGGCCCATGCTGCCCTGCACGACGGCGAGCGCGGCACCCCCGGCGCCGTGTGCGACAAGCGCGGCGAGCCGGTCGACGCCGACCAGCCGGGGATCGATCACCCGACCGGGCCGACCGGCGGCGAGACCGAGGTACGCGGCGTCGACATGATCCGGGCCGAGCTTGAACCCGGCGACGTCGACACCCCGCTCGGCCAGGGCGGCGAGCAGCCCGATCGCCAGCGCGTTCTTTCCGTGCCCGGAGGACGGTGCGCTGAGCACCAGGCGCGGCACGACGGTCATCATCGACTCCTCGCGGGCGGCGGCGGGTACGCGACGGACAACCGAGGAGGTCGATCCGTCGGCGTGACGATACCCGTCCGGTCCGACGGGCGAGCACCGCCAACCGGGGGTCGGCGGACGGTCCCGGCCCGGTCGCGGTGAGTGGCCCCGGTCATACGGGTAGCCTCGGTGCCGTGTACCGGTTCCTGCTGAGCCCACGCTGGTTGGGCGCCCTCGCGCTGACCCTGGTCGCCGCCGCCGTCATGGTGTGGCTGGGCAACTGGCAGCTGGACCGCTACCGGGGCCGTACCGAGATCAACGAGCGGATCGACGCGGGCGAGCGGATGGCCCCGGCGCCCCTGGCCGACGCGTTCCGCGCGCCCACCGGCGGCCCCGGGACCGCCGGCCCGGCCCCCGCGAAGGACAAGGTCTGGACCCGGATCACCGCCACCGGCCGGTACGACCCGTCGAACACCGTCCTGGTCCGTGGTCGGACGGTCGACAGCCGGGTCGGCTTCGAGGTGCTCACCCCGCTGGTGCTCCCCGACGGCAGCGCGCTGCTGGTGGACCGGGGCTGGATCCCGCCCGCGCCGGGCGGGGCGACCGCCCAGCCGTCGGTGCCCGCCCCGCCGGGCGGCGACGTGACGGTCAGCGGCCGGGTGCACGAGACCGAGAGCGGCGCCGGCACGGTGGACCGCCGCGACGGCCGGCTGGAGACGCGGCGGATCGCCGTACCGCGCCTGGCCCGCGAGCTGCCCTACCCGGTCTACGGCGGCTACCTGCTGCTGGACGACCAGACCCCGGCCGCCGACGGGGCGTTCAAGGCCGTGCCGGTCGGGCACACCAACAACTGGCAGAACTTCGGTTACGTCGTGCAGTGGTGGCTCTTCGCCGCGATGGCGCTCTTCGGCTACGGCTGGGTGGCCCGACGCGAGGCACGCCGGGCCGCCGGGCTCGACAGCGCGAGCGCCCCGCTGGACCGGGCGGCCGAGCCGACGCCGAGCGCGTCCGCCTGAGCGGGCGGCCGGCCCGGCGCGAGACGAGGGCCGGTGTGGCCCGTCAACCGCTCAGCCGACCGGCGTGGATGGCGCGGACCGCGTCGATGGTGTCCGCCTCGGCGGCGGACTTGTCGTCGCGGTAGCGCACCACGCGAGCGAACCGCAGGGCCATCCCACCCGGATAGCGGGTGCTCGTCTGCACCCCGTCGAAAGCGATCTCCACCACCTGCTCCGGGCGGACCCGGACCACCCAGTCGCCGCGCTCCACCGCGAGGTCGAGGAACCGCTCGGTCTGCCAGCGCAGCAGCTCGTCGGTGAGCCCCTTGAACGTCTTGCCGAGCATCACGAAGTCGCCCGTACGCGGGTCACGGGCGCCCAGATGCAGGTTGGACAGCCAGCCCTTGCGCCGGCCGCTGCCCCACTCGACGGCGAGCACCACCAGGTCGAGGGTGTGCCGTGGCTTGACCTTGACCCAGGCGGCGCCGCGCCGGCCGGCGTCGTAGGGGGCGTCCGGTGCCTTGACCACCACGCCCTCCTGGCCGGCGTCGAGCGCGGCGGCGAACGCCGCGCCGGCCTGCTCCGGGCCGTCGACCTCCATGCGCCCCACCAGCAGCGACGCGTCCACCGCGCCGGCGAGCGCGGCCCACCGCTCCCGACCGGGCAGGTCGATCAGATCCTGGCCGTCGAGGTGCAGCAGGTCGAAGAAGTACGGAGTGAGCACCGTCGCGCCGGTGCTGGCGGCGGCCGCGAGCACCGCCGGGGCGACCGGAGTCCGCCCGGTGGTGCTCGGTGTGGTGCGCCGGGCGGCCCGGCTGGAGGTCTGCTGGAACGGCAGCGGACGGCCCGTCTCGTCCAGGCCGATCGCCTCGCCGTCGAGCACCAGCTCCCGGCCCGGCAGGGCGCGAACCGCCGCGACCACCTCGGGCACCCGGTTGGTGATCTCGTCGAGGCTGCGGGTGAACACGGCGATGTCGGCGCCGGAGCGGTGCACCTGGATGCGGATGCCGTCGAGCTTCACGTCGACCACCGCAGGCGTGCCGGTCGCGGCCAGCGCCTCGTCGACCGAGGGAGCGCTCTGCGCGAGCATCGGCGCCAACGGCCGGCCGACCCGCAGGCCGAACCCGGCCAGCTCGGCCTCGCCGCCGGCCAGCGCGGCCACCGCCACGGCACGCAGGTCACCGGCGAGCAGCAGGGCCCGACGGACGATCGCCACCGGCACCTCGGCGGCCCGGGCCACGGCGTCGGCGAGCAGCCCGGCCTGGGCGCCCTGGCGCAGCTCACCGCCGAACAGGCCGGTGAGCAGCCGTTGCTCGTCGGCGGTGGCCGCCGCGTAGAGGCCGCCGAGCAGAGCCCGGCGGCGGGCCTGCGACCCGGCGCCCTGCACGGCGGCGATCTGCTCGATGGCCGCGTCGACGGCGGCCACGGTCAGCGTCGGCTCGGTGGCCGGTGGCGGCAGGTCACGCAGGCTCGCGTAGCCCACGCCGGTCTGCCGCTGACGCAGCTCACCGGCGAGATAGCCGGCGCCGGGCTCCACCTCGGCCGGGTCGAGCCGGCGCAGCGCGTCGGCGAGCAGCTCCACCTTGGCCCGCCGGCCGCTGGTGGCGCCCACGGCGGCGGAGGTGGCCGCCAGGTCGATGAACCGCACGAAGCCCATCCTGCCAGCCACCTCCGACACCGCCCGGGCATTGCCGTGCCCGGGCGGTGTCGGCGCGGTGCCGCAGCCCACGAGGGGGCGGCGGGAATCAGGCGGAGACGGGCTCCTCGATGCGCAACCCTCGGGCGCGGACCTCGCCGGCGACCCGGGAGAGCACCGAGTCGAGGGCGACCAGGGCGGCGGACAGCTCACCGAGCTGGTCGTTGAGCGTGTCCTCGGACCACGCGGAGACGTCGACGTCCCCCAGTGCGCTGACGGCGGCCCCCAACCGGGCCATCACCTCGTTCGTACTCATGTTCGAAAGGCTATAACAAGCCGCCCGGCGACACGCCGCGAACTCCCAGATCAGACGCAAAGTTGTCGTTCCGACACCTAACTGCTTGCCGCGGCCACCTTGCCCAGCAGCAGCGCCTCGGCGAGGCAGACCTTGGCGAACTCGCCGAGGTGCAGGCTCTCGTTCGGGCCGTGCGCGCGGGCGTGCGGGTCCTCCACACCGGTCACCAGGATCGCCGCCTCCGGGAACATCTCCTGGAACGTGGCGATGAACGGGATCGAACCGCCGATGCCGATGTCGACCGGGTCGGTGCCGTCCCAGGCGGCGCGGAACGCCGAGCGGGCGGCGTCGAACATCGGCCCGGACGCGTCGATCACGCACGGGTCGCCATCGTGCTCCAGAGTGACGGTCACCTGGGCGCCCCACGGCGCGTGCTTCTCCAGGTGGGCGCGCACCGCCGCGTACGCCCGCTTCGGGTCGTCTCCCGGCGCGAGACGGACGTTGAGCTTCGCCTTCGCGGCCGGGACCAGGGCGTTCGGCGCCTCGCCGGTGGACGGCGCGTCGATGCCGAGCACCGACACCGCCGGCTTCGTCCAGACCCGGTCGGTGAGCCGGCCGGTGCCGATGAACTGGACACCCTCGGCCAGTCCGGACTCAGCCCGCATCCGGTCCTCGGGGTAGTCGACGGCAGCGCCCTCCCGGCTGACCAGCCCGTCCACCGCCATGTCACCGGCGTCGTCGTGCAGGGTTGCCAACAGGCGGACCAGCGCGGTGAGCGCGTCCGGGACGACACCCCCGAACATGCCGCTGTGCACGGCGTGGTCCAGCGTGCGGACCTCGACGAAGCAGTTGACGACGCCGCGCAGCGAGGTGGTCAGCGCCGGTACGCCGATGTCCCAGTTGCCGGAGTCGGCAATCACGATGACGTCCGAGGCGATCTCGTCGCGGTGCTCGCGCAGCAGTTGCTCCAGCGAGTCGGAGCCGTACTCCTCCTCGCCCTCGATGAACAGCGCCACGCCGACCGGCAGCGCGTCCCCGTACGCGCGCAGCGCCGCGACGTGCGCCATGATGCCGGCCTTGTCGTCGGCCGCGCCCCGGGCGTACAGGCGGCCGTCGCGCTCGACCGGTTCGAACGGGTCGGACTCCCACAGCGACCGGTCACCGACCGGCTGCACGTCGTGGTGGGCGTAGAGCAGCACGGTGGGCGCACCGGGTGGGGCGGCCCGACGGCCGATCACCGCGGGCTGCCCGCCGGAGCGCACGATGTCGACGTCCAGGCCGCAGCCGCGCAGCAGGTCGGCGACCGCCTCGGCGGAACGCTCCACGTGTGAGTGGTCGAAGCCCTCGAAGGCGATGCCGGGGATGCGGACGAGGCGTTCCAGGTCGGCGCGTACGCCGGGCATCTCACGCTCGACGGCGGCCCGTACCTCGGACTCGGACATGATCGGTGAGGTCATGACCGGAATCGTATGCCGGCCTTACTCAGGCGTGCCGGCCGAGCCCGTACCGTCACCGACATCCGCCGGGCCGGAGCCCGCCCGCGCGCCCGGGGCGGCCCGGCCGGCGCGGTGCGCGCGGCCGGCGGCCTCGGTGGCGGCGTCCATCCAGGAGCGGGCCCGACCGGCCGTGCCGCCCACCCACCCGCCGACGTCGCTGGCGCCGTCGCCGAGGCGGCGCAGCAACCCGACCAGCGGGTCGGTGGAGCGGCTGAACTCCTCCCGGTACGACTCGGCGGCGGCCTTGATCTCCTCCGAGACGCTTGTCGAGGCGTCGTCGTCGCGGCGCGGATAGTCCCCGGACAGCACCCGCCCGTACGCCCCGGAGTCGATCCACTGCCGCAACTGCGCGGCCCTCGCCACCGGCGCCGGGTGCGTGCTCCACGCCGTCATCCGGATCTTGTGCAGGCTGTCGCGCAGGTCGCCGCCGCCGGCGTACTCGGCGGCCTGCTCCAGGAAGGCGGTCGTGTCGATCTGCGACAGGTCGCCGCCGCCCGCGAGCTTCATCAGCAGCCGCAGCGCGGCGGCCGGGTCCTGCCCGGCGAGCAGGCCGGCCCGGTCGGCGGACAGCTCCGCCTTGCGCCACCACTCCAGCATCGCCGCGATGATCGCCCGCAGCGCGAACGCGCCCACCGGCAACCAGCTCAGGTTGGCCGCCCACCGGGTGAGGATCATGAGCATGGTCTTGTAGACCGCGTGCCCGCTGCCCACGTGCCCCAACTCGTGGCCGAGCAGGCAGCGCAGCTCGTCCTCGTCGAGCTGCTGCACGCACGCGGAGTTCAGCACGATGAACGGCCGGTCCAGACCCACCGCCTCGGCGCCCAGCCAGGGCGACTGCGTCACGTACAGCTCGGGCAGCTCGGCCACGTCGAGCGCCGCCGCGGCCTCGGTGTAGCGCTGCCACACCGCCGGATACTGCCGGTGATCGACGCGGATGCCGGACGCCAGCACCGACAGCCGGAAACCCCGCTCGTTCCACATGCCGAAGAACGCCCGCACCACGTCGTCGAAACCACGCAGCTCACGCAGCGCGACCAGGGCGCCCCGGTCGGCCGGATGCTCCCAGGCCCGCGAGCTGATGCCGGTGAGGGTGATCCGGCGCCGCGCCGGCGCGTCCGCTGCCGTCATGATGGGGCCCCCGTTTCGCCGTGACTCCTCGCATCGTGCCGCAGCGGGTGGCCGGCGTCCATGCCCGGTCAGCGGACCCGCACGTAGTACCGGGACGCGTCCAGCGGCAGCGTCGGCGCACCGTCGACCACCAGGTCGGCGCGCGCCGCGGTGTCGTCGGCGGCGAAGTGCGCCCGCTCCCCGGTATGCCAGCGGCGCAGCTCGGGCAGAATCTCCGGCCCGTCCCGCTCGACCGCACGGGCCAGCCGCAGCGGCGCGGGCGCGGTGACGAAGACGGCGAGGGTCAGCTCCGGCCGGACGACGGCACGGGCCGCGCTGACCCCCTCCACGATCAGCACCGGCGTCACCGGCACCGGCACCGGGCGGGGTAGGAAGCACCGCCGCACCCAGCTGTAGCGCCGGTACGCGCCCGGCTCTTCCTGGCGCAGCGGGGTCAGCACCTCGGTGTCGAGACGAGGCCAGAAGGTGAGCTGGTCGTCCCAGCCGTCGAGCAGGTCGTCGGTGTGCACCACCGGCGGGCGCCCGCCGGGCAGCGCCGCCAGGGCGTCCGCGAGGTGCGCGGCGAACCGGCTCTTGCCCGCGCCGCTCGGCCCGTCCACCGCGACCAGCCGGGTCCGCCCCAACCGCGCCGGGCCCGCGAGCACCCGACGGGCCAACTCGGCGTACGCCTCGACGACCACCACCGTCGGCACCGGCGCGGCGGATCGCTCGGTCGACCCGCCGACGTCCACGCCCTCGTCTACGCCCTGGTTCCCGCCCTGAGCCCTGCCCTCAGCCCCGTCCACGCCCGCAGCCCCGGCCTGAGCCCCGTCCACGCCCGCGGCCCCGCCCTGGTTCCCGGCCTGAGCCCCGTCCACGCCCGCAGCCCCGCCCTCGTCTACGCCCTCGTTCCCGTCCTCGTTCCCGCCCTGAGCCCCGCCCTCATCCCCGTGCCGGCCCGTGCGGTCGGGGCCGCGCCGCTGCGGGCCCCTGTGGGCAAGCCCTCTGGTGACGAGTCCGTGCACGACCGAAGTATGCCCCGCTCACACCCCGGCAACGGGGGTTCACCGCCCAGATCAACTCGGCCTCATTGATGTCGGGGTATCCCGTCGGCCAGCACACCCCGACATCACGGAAACCGAGTCGATCACGCCGGTTTCGGTGGGGTGACACGTCCGGCTGACGCCCCGGGCCGGTCATTCTCACGACCGGGGGATTTGGGGCGGGCGACGGGTGACGGGCGGCCCGTTCGCCGCGCGGGTTGGCACCCGAGTCGGCATGATCGGGTGGTGCTCCGAGACGTGATGAGCCCCGGCATTGACGCCCTCCTCGAACAGGCCCGCGCCGGGCTGCACCGATTGACTCCACAGCAGACCGTCGAGGCGGTCCGCGGTGGCGCTCTGCTGGTCGACACCCGTACCGACGCACAGCGCCGCGAACAGGGCGACCTGCCCGGCGCCGTCGTCATCGACCGCACGGTGCTGGAATGGCGGCTCGATCCGGCCAGCGCCTGGCGCATCCCGGAGGCTACCGCCTACGACCGGGAGATCGTGGTGGTGTGCCGCCAGGGCTACAGCTCCAGCCTGGCCGCCGCCAGCCTCCAGACCCTCGGCCTGCGCCGGGCCACCGACATGATCGGCGGCGTCGACGCGTGGCTGGCGGCCGGCCTGCCCACCACGGACCGCCCCGCCGACATCCGGCCCTGAACCGCTCTGCTCAGAGCTGCGGGGCGCCGGGTGGGATGAAGGGAAGACCGGGGGGTGCGCCGCTCTCGATGAGGCGCCAGAGGGCGTCGGTGTCCAGGTGCTCCTCGACGAGGTCGCCGAGCAGGTCGAGCGAGCCTTCCCGGGCTGCGGCGAAGCTGGTGCCCGGCGCGACCCGGAACCCGGTACGACCCGCCAGCCGGGCGGCCTCGGTGAGGAACCAGCGGCGGAAGCCGTCGGACTCGAACGCCCCGTGCCAGTGCGTGCCGTGCACCGCGCCGAGCACCGCGCCCTCACCGTCGCCGTCGGCCCCGATCAGCAACGGAGTCAGGGCCGGGTCGGTCTGCGAGACGTACCCGTGGTGGATCTCGTAGCCGCGGACCGCCACGTCGCCGGGGCCGGTGCCGACCGACTGCCGGACGGTCTTGCGCGGATCGAAGGTGATCTCGATGGGCAGCAGGCCGAGCCCGGGCACGCTGCCCTGCCGGCTCTCGACCGGGTCGTGGATGGCCCGGCCGAGCATCTGGAAGCCGCCACAGAGGCCGAGCAGCGGCTTGCCGGCCGCCACGTGTCTGCTCACCGCGTCGGCGAGGCCGGTCTCGCGTAGCCAGGTGAGGTCCGCGACTGTCGACTTCGAACCGGGCAGGACGATCAGGTCGGCGGCGGCCAGTTCGGCCGGCTCGACGGTGAGGCGTACGCGCACGCCCGGCTCGGTGGCCAGCGCTTCCACGTCGGTGGCGTTGCTGATCCGGGGCAGTCGGACGACCGCCACGTCCAACCAGTCGGTGCCGTGCGGTGCGGCGGGGCGGCCGAGCACCCGGCCGTAGGCGAGCGAGTCCTCCGCGTCCAGCCAGAGGTCGAGCGACCAGGGCAGCACCCCGTACGTGGGACGGCCGGTCACCTGACGCAGCATGTCCAGCCCGGGCTGGAGCAGGCCGAGGTCGCCGCGGAACTTGTTGATCACGAAGCCGGCGATGAGCGCCTGGTCCGCTGGGTCGAGCAGGGCCACCGTGCCGAACATCGAGGCGAAGACCCCGCCCCGGTCGATGTCGCCGACCACGATGGCGGGCAGGTTGGCGTGCCGCGCGAGCCCCATGTTCACGTAGTCCCCGGCCCGCAGGTTGATCTCCGCCGGGCTCCCGGCACCCTCACAGATCACCACGTCGTACGCGGTCCGCAGCTCGGCCAGCGCCGCGTACGCGGTCTCGGCGAGCCGGGGCCGCACCTGTCGGAAGGTGCCGGCGGTGATCGTGTCGACCGCCGTACCGAGGAGAACCACCTGGCTGGCCAGGTCGCTGCCGGGCTTGAGCAGCACCGGGTTGAAGCGCAGGTCCGGGGCGAGCCCGCAGGCGGCGGCCTGCATGGCCTGCGCGCGGCCGATCTCGCCGCCACGCCCGTCCGGCCCGACCACGACGGCCGAGTTGTTCGACATGTTCTGCGCCTTGAACGGCGCCACCTTCACGCCCTGCCGGTGCAGCCATCGGCAGATGCCGGCGGTGAGCACGCTCTTGCCGGCGTCCGAGGTGGTGCCGGCGACCAGCAGCCCGCCGCTCACCGCCCGCTCACCCGCCGCGCCGCACCGCGGAACAGGCCCCGCTCCGACGCGACCCCGCCGAACAGCAGCCGGCCGTTCCGTCCAGCCATCCGCAGGGCGCCCCCGGCCCCGCCGGACCGCAGGCCGCCCTCGGCCCCGCCGGACCGCAGGCCGTTCCCGGGCCCGGCCGCGACGGCCCGCAGACTCCGACGGGCGACGGCGCCGGCCAGGCGGCCGACGGTCACCGGGTACGCGGCCGCCAGCCCGAGTGCGGCCAGGCCGACAGCGCCGGAGATGCGGGCTGCCCGCTTGAGGTGTCGTGCCTCGGGACGGGGGCCGTCGCCCAGGAACGGGCGGACCTCGGAGCGCCCGAAGTACCTGTTGCGGCCACCGAGGCGGACGCCGAGCGCGCCGGCCATCGCCGCTTCGCACTGGCCGGCGTTGGGGCTCGGGTGATCGTTGCGGTCCCGTCGCCACACCCGCCAGGCCTGCTCCCGGTCGCCGTTCGCGACCGGCGCGACGGCGATGGTGAGGAGCCCGGTCAGCCGGGACGGCACCAGGTTGAGCAGGTCGTCCAGCCGGGCGGCCGGGGTGCCGAACCGCGCGTAACGCTCCGATCGGTGCCCGACCATGGCGTCGAGGGTGTTGGCGGCGCGGTAGCCCAGCAGCCCGGGCAGGCCGGCGACCGCTCCCCAGACCAGCGGGGCGACCACCGCGTCGGAGGTGTTCTCCGCGACCGACTCGACGGTGGCCCGGGCCAACTCCGACTCGTCAAGGGTCGAGGGGTCCCGGCCGCAGAGGTTGCCGAGGCGCCGTCGGGCGGCGAGCAGGTCACCGTCACGAAGCGTTCGGCCCATGACGGCGGCCTCGTGTCGGAGAGTACGGCCGCCCAGCACGGTCCAGGTGCCGGCGGCGACGAGCACCGCACGGCTCACCGGCCGGTGCCGGGTGGCCGCCGCAGCGACCGCCCCGAGCACCACGGGCCCACCGACGGCCAGCGCCGTGAACACCGTGCCGGCAGTCGGGTGACCAACCCCAGCCCGTCCAACACGGGCAGCCCTCGGTCGACCACCAGCACGTCGTAGTCGCGGGCCAGGGCG